>NZ_JACHCG010000017.1 GCF_014200595.1 Pedobacter cryoconitis | reverse complement strand
CCGCGCGAGTTTTTTAAGTCTATTCTGACAGACAAATAAGAATAAGACTATTATTAATACAAGTTAAGAATGGTCAGTGTTCAAACAACAACATTTTACAATGGAGAGTTTGATCCTGGCTCAGGATGAACGCTAGCGGCAGGCCTAATACATGCAAGTCGAACGATACTCTTTAGCTTGCTAGAGAGGAAAGTGGCGCACGGGTGCGTAACGCGTATGCAACCTACCTTAATCAGGGGGATAGCCCGAAGAAATTCGGATTAACACCGCATAAAATCACAGTACAGCATTGTACAATGATCAAATATTTATAGGATTAAGATGGGCATGCGTGACATTAGTTAGTTGGCGGGGTAACGGCCCACCAAGACCACGATGTCTAGGGGATCTGAGAGGATGACCCCCCACACTGGTACTGAGACACGGACCAGACTCCTACGGGAGGCAGCAGTAAGGAATATTGGTCAATGGAGGCAACTCTGAACCAGCCATGCCGCGTGCAGGAAGACAGCCCTCTGGGTCGTAAACTGCTTTTATTCGGGAATAAACCTATCTACGTGTAGATAGCTGAATGTACCGAAGGAATAAGGATCGGCTAACTCCGTGCCAGCAGCCGCGGTAATACGGAGGATCCAAGCGTTATCCGGATTTATTGGGTTTAAAGGGTGCGTAGGCGGCTTTTTAAGTCAGGGGTGAAAGACGGTGGCTCAACCATCGCAGTGCCCTTGATACTGAAGAGCTTGAATGAACTAGAGGTAGGCGGAATGTGACAAGTAGCGGTGAAATGCATAGATATGTCACAGAACACCGATTGCGAAGGCAGCTTACTATGGTTAAATTGACGCTGAGGCACGAAAGCGTGGGGATCAAACAGGATTAGATACCCTGGTAGTCCACGCCCTAAACGATGAATACTCGCTGTTAGCGATACACAGTTAGCGGCTAAGCGAAAGCGTTAAGTATTCCACCTGGGGAGTACGGTCGCAAGATTGAAACTCAAAGGAATTGACGGGGGCCCGCACAAGCGGAGGAGCATGTGGTTTAATTCGATGATACGCGAGGAACCTTACCCGGGCTTGAAAGTTAGTGAATCATTTAGAGATAGATGAGTCCGCAAGGACACGAAACTAGGTGCTGCATGGCTGTCGTCAGCTCGTGCCGTGAGGTGTTGGGTTAAGTCCCGCAACGAGCGCAACCCCTATGTTTAGTTGCCAGCACGT
>NZ_JACHCG010000016.1 GCF_014200595.1 Pedobacter cryoconitis | reverse complement strand
ACACGGATCATTAGCTGGTAACCATTGCTGAGCTTCTTGTATCATGCTTAACCAGGGTACTAAAGGATCATTCGGGGTACGGGTAGTCCCGTCATGTTTGAAACCCTGTAAACGGTTGTACTGGAAGTACCAGCCAGCACTTGCTTCTGAACCGTCATTAGCGGCTGTAGCCTGCCCGTCTGAACCCAGGTTCTGGGCAATCCAGCAGCGTGCTTCTCCGGAATAAGTGGTACTCACTGTTTTATAGTTGACTGTCTTGTCTACCGGTACACCGTTTAGTCCGGCAGTATGTGTAATTGTAAAAGGTAAACAAACTTTAAAGCTCGCGACCAGAGGACTAAAGGCAGTACCTATACTATTGGTTGCAAAAGCGCGTACATAATAAACTGATTTTTCATCCAGCCCTTTCAGCGTGCCGGTGATATCCCCGATTCCTGTGCCCAAAGGAATCACCTGGTCACTCATTCCAGGATTTCCAGTAGTGTTCCAGACCAATCCTCTGCTGGTTACAGCAGCTCCACCGCTATTGGTTACCGTAGCTGTGGCATCAGCTAAAGTAGCTGTAATGGTTTCTGAAGGAATGAGCACATTGCTTACTGAAGGAAGACGTTTCACAACTTCGTCCTGCAAGCAGCGCAGCGGCAATCCAACAGATTTCTCATTATAGGTTGTTCTTGAATTGGTAAAGTAATAACCCTGGCTAACATTAAGGTACATGGTACTGCTCCAGTAATTACTATTCACACCTCTCACATTCAATGCCCCGGTACTAGTCAGGTCTCCTGCACCATGTAATTTTAAGACCGAAGCATAAGCGTCGGCTGCATTCTTCCAGTTTTGAGGAGAAGCGATAGTACTGGCCCATTCTGTATTGGTCGGGATACGCCAGCCGTTGCCCAGTAGTTGCGTACATGGGTCATTGGCTGCTGTCCAGCTCGAAGCATCATTGATCGGGGAAACCCAGGGGGCTACTACCTGGCCCGGTGTACGTGTTGTTCCATCATGCTGATAACCCTGTAAGCGGTTAAACTGCCAGTACCAGCCTGAAGAAGATTCGGTGGCATCGTTAACGGCTGATGCCTGCCTGTCTGCACCCAGGTTCTGGGTAATCCAGCATTTATCGGTACCTGATATTTTAGTACTGACCGATCCATAAATTACAGTTTTGTCTACCGGTGCGCCATTCAGTCCTGCTCTGTGAATGACCGTAAATGGCATACAGATTTTAAAGCTGGTGGCAATTTCACTATAAGCTGTACCTACGCTATTGGTTGCAAAAGCTTTCACATAATAAGTAGGCCCATTTTCCAGACCTGAAATCAGCCCGCTGATCGTTCCTGTACCAGAACCCATCGGCACCACCTGATCTGAAAGCGTCGGGTTACCTGTGGTATTCCACACAAAACCGCGGGCAGTTACGGTTTCACGTCCGTCCGGGTTAATGATCGCAGATCCTTTAGCAGTAGTTTCAGTCATCTCTGTCAATGGCAGGATCACGTTACTGACCGAAGGAATAGTGGAAACCACTTCATTACGCAGACAGCGGACAGGCAACGCAGAAGCCTTATCAACCTCCAGTGTTCTCCAGCC
>NZ_JACHCG010000015.1 GCF_014200595.1 Pedobacter cryoconitis | reverse complement strand
TTGTCAAGCTTTTTCTTTTTTATTTTTAGAAAGTTTGAATTCCTTTCTGAAGCTTAACAACACTTCTACTTTACATCCTTTCAATCCTCAGCACTTATCTTTTTCTCTGTTTCCCTTCCTCCGAAGCGGGATGCAAAAGTAGGAAAATAAACCCACCTACCAAACAATAACGCACTAATAATTGTATACATTCCCTAACTGCATGGTTTACAACCATAAAAACTTTAAACTAAATATCACAGGAACTCATAAACCCCATTTTTAGCAGAAAAATCAACTAAAAATCAATATCATGTATTAGACTAAATTCCATGAATCTTCCCAATTCAGCCTATTAAGCACTATTTTTTTATCGAAAGATTAAGTAAACAGGAAGAATAATAATCAAAGCTAGTCATACAGCACAGCAGAAAATGCTAAAACGAGCAACGGGAATAAGATTATTATAAGTTAAAGCCAATAAAAGAATAGTATTGATACCCTGAGAGGAATAAATATTAGAGAAGAAATAGATAGTAATGGATTAACAGCTTATCAGATGATAACTATTTAGATAATGTCTTCAGCAGATCCCTGGCAGGAACAGATTTAGTATTTCCCTCCTTATCACCAATAACAAGTTCTTCATTATTTATAGCAGCTTCCTTAGCCAGCTTACGTAAAGCTTTTTTGAGACCAACCATTACCTTATCGGTAAAAGTGCCATCTTGAATTAAAGAATCAGGTCTTTCCATGATTTTGCTGTCTAATGATAGTATTCCAAAGTTCGCGATTAAATATTGTTTTTCCAAAGCTGTCAGACTTGGCAATTACCTCAGGTACCAGATCTATGTTGTTTACGATTGTCCATTCATCACATACTGGCATATACAGGTTATATAAATTATGAATACCCCGGTAATATCTGCGCTCTATTACATCCGAAGGAATGTGATGCCCTCCATTGCTCACCCGCTTAGCAACACGCTCTACGGTCAGATTTGGTGAGCTTAGCCAAAAGTACAGCAGACTAATCTTGTAATCCATCTGTTTTGCCTGTTTAACCAGGGCAACATAACTTCGGCTAGCCAATGTAGTTTCAAATCCAAAATCAATCCTGGCTGCCATTAATTCACGAATACGCCCGAGCATAATTCTACCTGCTTCAAAAGCTACGCTTTCAGGATTAAAAGGAGATAAACCGCATGCAATGTTATCAGCATTCACAAACTCCATACAATTTAAGATTTCTGGCAGGATGGTATTACTCGCAGTAGTTTTACCTGCACCATTGCAACCAGCTATAATATAAAGATTAGCCAAGGGATCCAGCCTTTCTATCGGAGAACTGAACAGATAATACCTGTCCCATCAAAAATGTCAATTGCATATTGCCCCGCACATAGAGGATTGATCGTTTCATCAAATTAAAGATAGAAATTATCTTTCTCAAAGTCCAGAAGTAGTATTGAAGTTTCTATTGATGCAGGATCCGATCAGTCCGGAAGTTCGAATCCCCCCACACTACAGGTTATAGATATCTGGTTATATCAGGACAGGGCTTATCCTGTTTAATAAAAAATGTCCTATAACAAGAAAAGCCTGTAGTTTCCTACAGGCTTTCTTTAAGATTTGG
>NZ_JACHCG010000014.1 GCF_014200595.1 Pedobacter cryoconitis | reverse complement strand
CTGCTGGTTACACTTACGTAAGTTCTACGCCGCCAGCGGGTACGACTTATGTTCCTGCAACTGGTCTGTGGACAATCGGTACTTTAACAAATGCCATAACCTCTACGCTGACCATTACCGCTACGGTAAATGCAACTGGTTCTTATGCCAATACGGCAACGATTACCGGTAACGAGAATGATCCGACGCCGGGTAACAATACCTCTACGGCAACGCCAGTTCCTACAGCAACTACCAATTTAGACCTGGTGAAAACGGTAGATAATCCTACACCTGCTGTTGGAAATAACGTCGTGTTTACACTCGTTGCGACCAACAATGGCCCAAGTGATGGTACGGGTATCGTGGTTACAGATCTGCTTCCTGCTGGTTACACTTATGTAAGTTCTACGCCTCCGGCTGGTACGACTTATGTTCCTGCAACCGGATTATGGACAATCGGTACTTTAACAAATGCTGCGACCTCAACAATGACCATTACCGCTACCGTAAATGCAGCTGGTACTTATGCCAATACAGCAACGATCACAGGTAACGAGAATGATCCGATTCCGGGCAATAATACTTCAACTTCGACACCAGCTCCTATAGCAACCACCAATTTAGCACTGGTGAAAACGGTAGACAATCCTACCCCTGCTGTTGGAAATAACGTAGTCTTTATACTCGTTGCCACTAACAATGGCCCAAGTGATGGTACAGGTATCGTAGTTACTGATCTGCTTCCGGCTGGTTACACTTATGTGAGCTCTACGCCGCCAGCGGGTACGACTTATGTTCCTGCAAGCGGTCTGTGGACAATCGGTACTTTAACGAATGCTGCGACCTCAACAATGACCATTACTGCTACCGTAAATGCAGCTGGTTCTTATGCCAATACCGCAACCATTACCGGTAACGAGAACGATCCGACGCCAGGTAACAATACCTCAACAGCAATAACAACGCCTACAGCAACCACCAATTTAGCACTGGTGAAAACGGTAGATAATCCTACCCCTGCTGTTGGAAACAACGTAGTCTTTACACTCGTTGCCACCAACAATGGCCCGAGTGATGGTACAGGAATAGTCGTAACAGATCTGCTTCCGGCTGGTTATACTCACTTAAGTTCTACGCCGCCAGCGGGTACGACTTATGTTCCTGCAACCGGTCTGTGGACAATCGGTACACTGGTTAATTCTGCAACTTCTACCCTGACCATTACTGCTACTGTAAATGCAACTGGTTCTTATGCCAATACGGCAACCATTACCGGTAACGAGAATGATCCGACGCCGGGTAATAATACCTCGACTTCGACACCAACACCTACAGCAACCACCAATTTAGCACTGGTGAAAACGGTAGACAATCCTACCCCTGCTGTTGGAAGCAATGTAGTCTTTACACTGGTTGCCACTAACAATGGCCCGAGTGATGGTACGGGTATCGTGGTTACAGATCTGCTTCCTGCTGGTTACACTTACGTAAGTTCTACGCCACCAGCGGGTACGACTTACGCTCCTGCAACCGGACTATGGACAATCGGTACCTTAACGAATGCTGCGACTTCGACACTGACCATTACCGCTACCGTGAATGCAGCTGGTTCTTATGCCAATACGGCAACCATTACCGGTAACGAGAATGATCCGACGCCTGGTAACAATACCTCAACTTCGACACCAACACCTACGGCAACCACCAATTTAGCACTGGTGAAAACGGTAGATAATCCTACCCCTGCTGTTGGAAATAACGTCGTGTTTACCCTGGTGGCTACTAACAATGGCCCGAGTGATGGTACGGGTATCGTAGTTACTGATCT
>NZ_JACHCG010000013.1 GCF_014200595.1 Pedobacter cryoconitis | reverse complement strand
AGCCGATGGTACTGCGGTAACACGTGGGAGAGTAGGTCGGTGCCAAATCTTAAAGAAAGCCTGTAGGAAACTACAGGCTTTTCTTGTTATAGGACTTTTTTATGTTATAACTTCAGTTTGTGGAAGTAAGTTTAATAATGGTATTCCCTGATCATTCCCCTTATGTTTAAGTGCACATTCATTATTTGACAAACTATTGATTACACACAACCCTAAATCTTGCTGGAGATTTTGATTAATTATGGTTTGTGTTTTTATCATTTATTTGTTTAACGTATGAGATATATGATTTCCGTTTAAAACTTCTAATGCAAATTTGCAGAGGTCATCAATAGTAGTCGTTAAACCTGCGGCAGCACTGGCCTGTATAGCGTAGTTTGTTTTTACTATCTCTTTGCCATCGGAATCATACATTCTGCTATACCTGGCAAAATTCTTTTTGCCATCCCATTGATGATGGGTGTAGGACATATGTAATAGTTTGAAAAGAATTGAATCACTAAGTTGTGCTAATCACTTGTGGAACTTTTTTTTCAGTGCAGAAGCGGGATATTCCATACCTTCTCCGGAGTAATTGGATTTTTTGCCTGGTTCAAAATTAAATAAGGGCAAGTCATATTGAATAAGCATTTGTCTGATCAATAAGATAATTTCTATCTTTATAATTGATGAAACGATCAATTCTCTGTTTACCATTTGATATTCCTATAGAATTCCGTTATTGGCTGGGATTTAGTAAGCCAGTTATTGATAAGGGAGGAATCTATCATGCCTGATCTATATATCATATCAGGTTGTAATGGTTCAGGGAAAACAACTGCCAGTTATACTATTCTGCCAGAAATTCTAAATTGTATGGAGTTTGTGAATGCGGATAATATCGCCCATGGCCTATCTCCTCTTAATCCTGAAAGTGTAGCTCTTGAATCTGGAAGGATTATGCTTAGACGTATCCGTGAATTGATGATTGCCCAGGTTGATTTTGCTTTTGAAACCACGTTATCTACCCGAAGTTATGTGTCGCTGATTAAACAGGCACAACAAGCGGGTTATAAAGTTAGTCTCTTATATTTTTGGTTAGGTTCTCCGGAGCTGGCTATAGCACGTGTGGCGAAACGCGTAAGTAAAGGTGGTCACCATATTCCTGAGAATGTGATCAGACGCAGATATTACAGGGGCATTTATAATTTGTATAAACTCTATATGCCAGTATGTGATCAGTGGACACTTATAGCTAACATGGATCTGTCGCCTCAGGTAATCGCAAAATATGATAGCGCTGGAAAAATGATTTTTAATAAGTATACCTGGGATACTATCATTAAGAAATTGGCTGAAAAAAGTATATAATCATTATACAGATAGCGAGGGTTATCCAAAATCTTAATAAAATAGGTATCATTCTATAATTATCAATATGAGCTATCTTTTTATTTCATGTTTTGATCAAAGTATTTTGATCTATTTTAGATAGTATTACATTCATTTCGGGTATTGATCTTTTAATTTTTCATTGTTTACGTTGTTTAATTTAATAAATATGCTGTTGTCGGGCGTATTTGGAATAAGCTGAAAGGATGTTGCCGGATTAATTTAGAGGGGAAATAGCTATAGTTTGTGTATGCTTTACACTATCTATGAAAGTATTTCGTGTTGGAAATCATGCAGTTAGGGAATGTATACAATTATTAGTGTGATATTGTTTGGCAGACGGGATAATTTTCCTACTTTTGCATCCCGCTTCGGAGGAAGGGAAACAGAGAAAAGGATAAGTGCTGAGGATTGAAAGGATGTAAAGTAGGAGTATTGTTAAGCTTCAGAAAGGAATTCAAACTTTCTAAAAATAAAAAAGAAAAAGCTTGACAAAACGAAAAAGATTTCTACCTTTGCAGTCCCAACAA
>NZ_JACHCG010000012.1 GCF_014200595.1 Pedobacter cryoconitis | reverse complement strand
TGTTTGTTTCGCTTTGTCCACTGCGGACCCGGCTATCAAACGATGACATATTATTGAAAGAAGTTAGTTATGAAGAACAAACAACAGTTTATTGCTCTTGAAAGCTTCGGATGATTAGTATTACTCGACTATGCTGTCACCAGCTTTACATCTGTAACCTATCAACGTAGTAGTCTGCTACGGTCCTATATGGAATTCTCATCTCGTGGCTAGTTTCGCACTTAGATGCTTTCAGCGCTTATCTATTCCCAACGTAGCTACTCTGCAATGCCCCTGGCGGAACAACAGATTCACTAGAGGTTAGTCCAACCCGGTCCTCTCGTACTAAGGTCAGCCCCACTCAAAATTCCTACGCCCACAACAGATAGGGACCGAACTGTCTCGCGACGTTCTGAACCCAGCTCGCGTGCCACTTTAATCGGCGAACAGCCGAACCCTTGGGACCTTCTCCAGCCCCAGGATGTGACGAGCCGACATCGAGGTGCCAAACCTCCCCGTCGATATGAGCTCTTGGGGGAGATCAGCCTGTTATCCCCAGCGTACCTTTTATCCTTTGAGCGATGGCCCTTCCATGCAGAACCACCGGATCACTATATCCGTCTTTCGACCCTGCTCGGCTTGTCTGCCTCACAGTCAAGCAAGCTTATGCTATTGCACTCCTCATACGGTTACCAAGCGTATTGAGCTTACCTTTGAAAGCCTCCGTTACCTTTTTGGAGGCGACCACCCCAGTCAAACTACCCATCAAACAATGTCCCCCCCGAAAGGGGTTAGACACCGAATACAAAAAGGGTGGTATTTCAACGTTGACTCCAGAACGCCTAGCGACGCCCCTTCATAGTCTCCCACCTATCCTACACATCCTGTATCCAATGTCAATGTTAAATTGTAGTGAAGGTGCATGGGGTCTTTCCGTCCCGTTGCGGGTACCCGGCGTCTTCACCGGGACCACAATTTCACCGAGCTCATGGCTGAGACAGCGCCCAGATCGTTACACCATTCGTGCAGGTCGGAACTTACCCGACAAGGAATTTCGCTACCTTAGGACCGTTATAGTTACGGCCGCCGTTTACTGGGGCTTCGATTCAATGCTTCTCCTTTAACAGATGACATCCCCTCTTAACCTTCCAGCACCGGGCAGGTGTCAGGCCTTATACTTCATCTTTCGATTTTGCAAAGCCATGTGTTTTTGTTAAACAGTCGCCTGGGCCTTTTCACTGCGGCTGACATTGCTGTCAGCGCCCCTTCTCCCGAAGTTACAGGGCCATTTTGCCGAGTTCCTTAGCCATGATTCACTCGAGCACCTTAGAATTCTCTTCCCGGATACCTGTGTCGGTTTGCGGTACGGGTTTTTATAACCTGAAGCTTAGCGGTTTTTCTTGGAAGTCTGATTACCTGCGCTATCCACTTACCCGAAGGCTTGCGGTACTATCGACCTTTAGCTAGAGTGGCGGATTTGCCTACCTCTCCAATACCTACAGTCTTTAACGATCTATTCCGTCAGATCGCGGCAGTGTCACTACTCCGTCCCCACATCGCAGTTATAAAAAGTACTGGAATATTAACCAGTTGTCCATCGAATTTCCCCTTCGGGTTCTCCTTAGGCCCCGACTAACCCTGATCCGATTAGCGTTGATCAGGAAACCTTATCCTTTCGGTGGGCAGGTTTCTCGCCTGCCTTATCGTTACTTATGCCTACATTTGCTTTTCCAGAAGCTCCACCACAACTTACGTCATAACTTCGCTGCCGCTGGAATGCTCCCCTACCGTAATATTCACATATTACCCATAGCTTCGGTGTACTACTTTATGCCCGTTTATTATCCATGCACGATCGCTCGACTAGTGAGCTGTTACGCACTCTTTAAATGAATGGCTGCTTCCAAGCCAACATCCTAGCTGTCTAGGCAATCGCACCTCGTTAGTTCAACTTAGTAGTAACTTGGGGACCTTAGCTGATGGTCTGGGTTCTTTCCCTCTCGGCCCGTGACCTTAGCACCCCGGGCCTCACTGCAGTGTATATTTATTAGCATTCGGAGTTTGTCTGGATTTGGTAGGATTTGACTCCCCCGCACCCAATCAGTAGCTCTACCTCTAATAAACTT
>NZ_JACHCG010000011.1 GCF_014200595.1 Pedobacter cryoconitis | reverse complement strand
AAGAGTCAGAACCATCTGGACGGGCAGGACATTATTGACAATACTTATAATTTTGCAGGAGAACTGACTGCCAGTACACGCAGTCATACCGGAAGCAGTACCGGGGCAGCAACTAACATTGCTAACCGTTATTTCTATGACCACATGGGGCGTAAAATTGCCACATTGGAGAATATCAATGGCCAGGGCGAGGTGGTACTGAGCAAACTGGATTATACCGAAACCGGGCAGCTGGTTAACAAACAACTGCACAGTACAAACAATGGCGGTTCTTATCTGCAGCAAACCAGTTATGCTTACAATGAAAGAGGCTGGCTGAGCAAAAGCCTGAGCAATGAGTTCAATTTGCAGTTGAAATATGAGGAGGGGTCGCAGTGGAACGGGAATATTTCGGGTCAGGTTTGGGGAAGAGGAGCTGGTAAATTGGACCATACTTTTACCTATAGTTATGATAAACTGAACAGGTTAACCGATGCGGTATCACCGGGACTGGGAGAAAGTATCAGTTATGATGTGGTGGGTAATATCAAGACGCTGACCAGGGATGGCAAAGTGAATACGTATAGTGGATATACGGGTAACCAGCTGACTAAAATAACTGGCTTCACTACGAGCAATTACGCTTATGATGACAATGGTAATCTAAAAAGTGACAGTGAGAAGAATATCAACTTAACATACAATTACCTGAACCTGCCGGAGACAGTTACAGGAAGTCAGAACATCAGTTATACGTATGATGCATCAGGAAACAAGCTGAGAAAAAAGGTGGGTAATGTGGTTACTGATTATATTGGTGGTATTCAGCACAAGACTGATGGTACAATTGATATTATCATGACAGAGGAAGGTATGGCCAGGAATAACAACGGGACATACAGTTATGAATATATGCTGACGGATCATTTGGGTAATAACCGGGCAACGTTTCACAATCTTCCGGGTGTGGGGATTGAAGTTATGCAAAAAGATGATTATTTTGCATTTGGTTTAAGGAAAGAAGTGCTTCGCGGATCAAATGATAACAAGTACCTTTACAATAAGAAAGAGTTACAGGAAGAGTTAGGGGAGTATGATTACGGCGCTAGATTCTATGATCCGGTAATTGGAAGGTGGAATGTGATTGATCCGCTTGCGGAGCAGGATAGAAGAATAAATCCCTATGCCTATGCCTTAAATAATCCGATACGTTTTATTGATGTGGATGGATTGTATGCTGGAGAAGCTGGAACGTATAATCGTGGAGATGGAGAATTTGGAAACGTTTTGTCTTACTATGGTATTGGTTCTAATCAACAGCAGGAACCAAAACCTAAAGAACGAAAAAAAGAAACCACGAGAATGTCGATGGGTGCTTCGTCAGTCGTTTTTGGGGATAAATTTGAAACGGCTCAAACTAGAAAAGATATCAATAGTGGGCTGCTTGATGAGGAAATAACTACAAAAAAAGCAAACGAGCTAGGTGATGCTGGTATGCTAGCAACAACAAGTTTTGGTTCAGAATATGCATTTTTAAAGATTGGAGAATATTTCAATATTACTCTTGGAATTCTAAAGCCTCTAGGTCTAGGATCAACCGGTAGGACAGTAGCTAACAATCTTGTAGAACAGATGGCTATGAAAGATGCGCTGAAGAATCCGCAATTAGGAAGACGATTAATGGAAGGTATGAAGGACTCTCGTTGGCCTGGATGGACTAAAATGGAATATAAAGTTAAAACAGCCGAGGGAGTAAGGGCTATTGTTCATTATTTAGCGAAATGGGAAAATGGGGTGTTGAAGGCTGTTGATGATTTTAAATTTAAATAATTATGAGAGTTGTGTGTTTATATAATACAGGAGAAGCCTTAAGATCATATGAATATAAATCCTTAAAAAAGGAGATGCTAGGTAGGTTTGGGGTTACGGGGTATAGTAATTACGCAGAATTGGATTTAGGGAAGGAATATTTAGTGATGGGTATAATAGTTTTTGAAACTTATCAAGCTTACCTTATAGATGATGGGGAATTCATATCAGCATGCCCATGTCAGTTGTTTGAAGTTGTTGATGATAAGGTAAATACGAATTGGCATTTCAGATTAGTAGAGAAGGAAGAAGATATTTATCCTTTTGTACAAGCGATTTTTGGTTATAGTGAATTGTGTTCTGATAAAAAATCATATGAAAATCTCATCGTAGAAAAGGACGACTATGCAACTGAGATTTATTTCAAGAGGAAATCTGAAAATAGATAATATTGAGTTAAAAGTTATAATGTCAAATGATGATGAGCCCGGCTATAAGCTGGGCTTTGTTGTTTACTGTCCGTAAGCTTTTCTGGCTTTAGCATCCCTTAGAAAGGTGTCTATAATGTTAAATAGAATGAGCCTGGTATCCTGGTCTAAGACCTGTATATCTTCTAATCGTTTAAGTGTGTCTTTGTCATAAGCAGCATGCTTTCCTTCTCCCAGCAGATAATCTACAGAAATATCAAACACCCTGGCCAGCTTTAAAGCCATCTCTACAGAAGGGCTGTTTTCATTACGCTCATACTTTCCAATAATATCCCTTGAAGCTTCTACGGCTTTGGCCAGGTCTCCCTGTGACCATGCTTTGCGCTTCCTGAGTTCCATAATCTTGCTTCCAATGTCGAGCATATTCTGCTAAAGAGTGGATATGACCACCGATAATTGCAAATGTAGTTTAAAGTATTCTACAAAAAAAGAAAGTATTATTTGCTTATATCTGAAACAAGGTCTACATTTGTAGTAGATGTTACACATAAAACTTTTTTAAGCTATGGAAAATGAACAACACAGATCGATCATGCTGCAACGTAAACACCGTAAGCTGACTTACAGCCAAAAGTGGGTTCCTGAACTAAGGATATCGGGTATATGGTTAGAAAACCAGGGCTTTCATGCAGGTGAACTGGTGGAAATTACCAGTGTGCAGGGTGCGCTGATCATCAAAGCAAAAGTGTAATGAACAAGGCACAATTGCATAGTGAAAATCCCGAACTCTTACTTTATACCGAAGGCAGGCTGCATATCACCGTTTTGGGTGGTGTGCGGCTGAGTGGCCTTGACCGGATGAAGGTTACCCTGAAACTGGTGCGTATTGACAACAGGGGTAATGTGTTCCGCCATCACCTGGACTTGTACAACAGTATGCAGAGTGAACAGCTGATCGAGAAATCTGCCGAAGTACTGGAAGTGAGTACGGTGGAGCTCAGCCTGGCCGTAAAAGGTCTGACAGCGGAACTTGAAAGCTACCGGGCAGAGCGGCTGGAATCCATGAAGCCTAAAAAAATGGAGAAAAGGGAGCTGAGTGCCGCCGAGCGCAAGTCGGCTATTGCTTTTCTGAAATCCCCGAAGCTGCTGGAAAGAACCCGGCAGGCGATTGCCGACAGCGGTCTGATCGGTGAAGAATCCAATAGCCTGATTGCTTACCTGAGCTATACTTCCCGGAAGCGGAATACCCCTTTGCACCTGATGTGCCTGGGTGCAAGCGGAACAGGCAAGACCTGGCTACAGGAAAAAGTATCGGAGCTGATGCCCGAAGAAGATAAGCTGGAAATCACGACCCTTTCCAGTAACGCCTTTTATTACTT
>NZ_JACHCG010000010.1 GCF_014200595.1 Pedobacter cryoconitis | reverse complement strand
CGATATGGAGACGTTGCAGGAAAATGGTCAGGCGATGGTGGCGGGTATCCTGTCACAGATCAGGTCAGTATCCTGTAACCCGGCAGTAACCCATGAGGCTGATGGGTTAGTCAAAGTGCAGCAGCTCAGTAAGAAAGGGGCAGTCACCCGCACCGGGTAAAAAATGTACAGTTAGCAAAAAAAAGATATGATGAAAAATCCGCTCTACATCCGCCAGCAAGCCGGTTTCGGTGAATGGCTGAGGATATTGAACTTTGATCACACCAGCCAAAGGGATATGCCTAAGCTACTGGGTGAGTTCCTGGCTTTTCTGGAATCACATGGCTGCAACAGCCTGTCACAAATCCAGGAAAGCCATCTGCAAAACTACCTGCATGAGCTGAGTGATCAACAGGGTAAAACCGGAGGTGGTACGTTGAGTTTGAACTACAGGCGCAAACACTTGCAGGTGATCCGTAAGTTTGCCCGTTACCTGTGCGAAAGTGGTCAGGAAAGCTTTGCGGTGAAAACCAGGATCAAAGGCGAAACGGCTAATGTTAAAGGTGTCCTGACCAGAAAAGAAATCGCCAAACTGTACGCCACGACAGCAGAAAGTCCGCTGGGCTTACGTGACCGGGCACTACTGGCCTTGTATTATGGATGTGGACTGAGAAAGAGTGAAGGACTGAGCTTAAATACAGAAGACATCTTGCTGGAAAAGGAACTGGTGCTGGTTCGTAAAGGCAAAGGCTATAAAGCCAGGTATGTTCCCTTGACAGGCAGTAATAAAACAGAGCTGGAACATTACCTGAACTATGGTCGTCCGTACCTGGGGTGCGGAGGAAGGGAATCGGCACTGCTGTTAAATATTCATGGCAAACGGCTAAAGACAGCTTTTGAACGGATCTGGAAACTAAGATCGGCATCAGGAATCAAAAAGGCCATCGGTCCGCATACCCTTCGCCATAGCATTGCTACCCATCTATTGCAATCTGGAATGAAGCTGGAACAGATCCAGTTGTTCTTAGGCCATAGCAGTTTGGAAAGTACACAAATCTATACCCAGATCGTAGATGAACTTTGAAGAATACTTACAACAGCGGGGCTTAAAACCGGTTACAGTTTATCAGCACCGGAAATATACGAGTTACTTTCTGGCCTGGCTTACAGGTGAAAGTCTCAGTTTGGAACAGGTAAGCTTTAAGGAAATCCTTGATTATGCCGACCAGCAGAAACAGGAAAATAAAGGCATTGGCCTGGTGAACCGGATGCTGTTGGCGATCCGGTATTACTTCAGCTGGTTACAAGAACAAAACAAGGTTAGCTATAACCCGGTAGCAGGTATCCGGTTGAAAGGGAGCGTAAAAACTGTTCCTGGTGGTCTGCTGGAAAAACAAGAGGTGGAAGCTTTGTATGAAAGTTATGCGGTCAAAGATGACCGGAGCCAGCGCAATAAAGTGATCTTGTCTTTACTGGTCTACCAGGGTTTGACTAGTCAGGAGCTGCATCAGCTAAGGGCAGAACATATCAGGTTAAAAGAAGGAAAGGTCTATGTACCGGCAAATGAGCATACTAACAGCAGGATGCTCAAACTGGAAGCCTTCCAGATCATGGAGCTGTATGAATATATCCACGTGACCCGATCTAAGATCCTGGTGAACAGAATAGCAGAACGTTCCGGTAGAAAACCTAAAGTGATGGAAGCAGCTGAACAAATCAGTCAGTTGTTTATCAGTATGAATGGTTGTGAAAATATCAAAAACAGCTTATACCACCTGAACCAGGCTCTACGCAGGCTGAACCCGAAATATAAAAATGCAGTACAGCTTCGTCAAAGCGTAATTACTGAATGGCTGAAAGAAAAAGACTTACGGACAGTTCAATATATGGCAGGCCATAAATATGTGAGCAGTACAGAACGCTATCAAACCAGTAACCTGGAAGACCTGAAAGAGGCTTTAAATAAACACCATCCACTAAAATAAATCCCCGCACGGCCCCAGTCCCTCAAAATCCAGCCAGCTCGCAAGAGCTCACTTCTCTCTGTCTTTTGCTGTCCTTCCGCTCGCTCTGCTGCCGGTGAAGAACCGGCCCAAAGCTAAATAACATAATACACATTATAAACGCAGCAGAGTAATCCATGACTTTGGTTCAATCCCAGTGCTGGTATTATAATGGGTATTATATTAAATAGCCGCTCGTCCCCCCTCGGCCAGCGCTCCCGTTCCAGCCCATAGCCAAAGTACTTTCATGAAAAAAAGGTGTTATCCAGGCTATCGGCTCTCACTGCCAAACAGTGCAGGCAATCGTTGCAAAACGCAACCTTTGCCTTTGTTTATATATGCCGTCTCCTTCCAGTCGGTCAACGGCAAAGCCTGCGGCAGCATGGTATTGTTTATTGATGGTGGCAGTGCAGGACTGGTCGGGGGGAACAACCGATACCCCCTGAAACAGGGACAGTGCGCCCGCCCAACCTCTCAGGAATAGAAAGAGCCGCTCTTATCCTCCGCTCTGCCAAAGCTCTTTCCATCCCTGGAGGGAGCAAATTGCAAACCTTCATCAGAGGTTCAGGTAGTTCATTTGTTAAGCCACCCTGAGCCTAAGAAAGTGAAGCTGTCAAGGGATCGTGGAATAAATGGCCTTTTTGAGGGCAAAGGCTACGCGCGTTTATGCCGCGAAAGCCCTTTACTGCTTTACTTTCGGGGCTATCTTTGCTGTAACAGATGTACTAACGAATCAGCACTGCCTTTCATAGTTCCGCACCTTCAAAGTCGAATCTCCAACAAAAAAAAGCCAAACAAGTCCAACCAGTAAACTCAAATAAAGCACTAACTTTACGGGAAAGGAAAGTTCTTTATAGCACTGAAAAAGTGCGGCCAGCAAATCCGGCAAACCTAAAAAAAGTTGCGTAAGGGAGTACGATTACGGCGCTAGGTTCTATGACCCGGTAATTGGGAGGTGGAGCGTTGTAGATCCGCTTGCAGAGCAGGACAGAAAGACTACTCCTTATGCTTATGGGTTTGATGATCCGATCCGTCATACTGATCCGGATGGGATGTTTGGTGAGGATGTGAATGGTGGGCCTGAAGATCCTCCTGTAATGAGTGTTAGTCTGCGTGGGAATCCTAATGGGGATCAACGCGGAATTATTAGAAATGCTACTGTCGAATTAAAAAGACAAAATCCAGTTAACGCTTTTTTCGTTGATCTTGCTCACGATGTGTTAAGCGGAATAGGGGTAAATGGATTTGATAATAAATATGCTGAGTTAAGCTCCAAATCAAGTGTTACAACTAAAGATAAACTGGAGTTGGCTTATACAGTTTTTGATGCTGTTTTAGCTATATCAACTTTGCCTGAGGGTGGAAAAGGTGGGAAGGTTTCTGAAGGCGGATCGGGTGTAAAGGTTGAACAGGCGTATAAGAGACCTAATAATGCGACAACGAAGGCGCAAAGGGCATCTGTACAAGGTCAGCCTTGTGTTACTTGTGGAATATCAGAAGGAAAAATGTACGCTGATCATAAAACTCCAATTGTTGTTGAACATTATGAAACTGGTAAAATTGATAAAGCTAGGATGAGAGCTAAGGAATCAGTTCAGCCGCAGTGTCCAACTTGTTCATCTAAGCAAGGTGCTGAGATGAGTAGATATTCTAAAGCAAAGAAGAAAGAAAATGGATTATAAGAAAGAGAGAAAGATAATTTGTGAAAAATATGGATCTCCTTTAATTGATTCTCCGGAAGATTTAAAGGTAGGAATTTCAAGAAATGTCAGAGATGGTATTTGGCCTATAAATGGATTGCGTCATCCATTAGAAGGCGATACTACTGGCTGGTATATTTGGGCTGGTGAAGAATTTTCTACAGATCCTGATTTTTTTGTTCCTCTGCATGTAAAGCATCTTAATGAATGGTGTCCGGTTGTCTTGAAATACTTAAGCTTAGCCCCTGGATGGAGATTCTTGGTAACTAATGATTATGAAGATGTTTGGCAAGATGACTCTCTATTAGATATATAAAACAAAGCCTGGCAGTAAGCCGGGCTTTGTTATTTATTGTCCGTAAGCTTTTCTTGCTTTAGCGTCCCTTAGAAAGGTGTCTATAATGTTAAATAGAATGAGCCTTGTATCTTGGTCTAAGACCTGTATATCTTCTAATCGTTTAAGTGTGTCTTTGTCATAGGCAGCATGCTTTCCTTCTCCCAGCAGATAATCTACAGAAATATCAAACACCCTGGCCAGCTTTAAGGCCATCTCTACAGAGGGGCTGTTTTCATTGCGTTCATACTTTCCAATAATATCCCTTGAAGCTTCTACGGCTTTGGCCAGGTCTCCCTGTGACCATGCCTTGCGCTTCCTGAGTTCCATAATCTTGCTTCCAATGTCGAGCATATTCTGCTAAAGAGTGGATATGACCACCGATAATTGCAAATGTAGTTTAAAGTATTCTACAAAAAAAGAAAGTATTATTTGCTTATATCTGAAACAAGGTCTACATTTGTAGTAGATGTTACACATAAAACTTTTTTAAGCTATGGAAAATGAACAACACAGATCGATCATGCTGCAACGTAAACACCGTAAGCTGACTTACAGCCAAAAGTGGGTTCCTGAACTAAGGATATCGGGTATATGGTTAGAAAACCAGGGCTTTCATGCGGGTGAGCTGGTGGAAATTACCAGTGTGCAGGGTGCGCTGATCATCAAAGCAAAAGTGTAATGAACAAGGCACAATTGCATAGTGAAAATCCCGAACTCTTACTTTATACCGAAGGCAGGCTGCATATCACCGTTTTGGGTGGTGTGCGGCTGAGTGGCCTAGACCGGATGAAGGTTACCCTGAAACTGGTGCGTATTGACAACAGGGAAAATGTGTTCCGCCATCACCTGGACTTGTACAATAGTATGCAGAGTGAGCAGCTGATCGAGAAATCTGCCGAAGTACTGGAAATGAGTACTGTGGAGCTCAGCCTGGCCGTAAAAGGTCTGACGGCGGCACTGGAAAGTTACCGGGCAGAGCGGCTGGAATCCATGAAGCCTAAAAAAGTGGAGAAAAGGGAGCTGAGTGCCGCCGAGCGCAAGTCGGCCATTGCTTTTCTGAAATCCCCGAAGCTGCTGGAAAGAACCCGGCAGGCGATTGCTGACAGTGGTCTGATCGGTGAAGAATCCAATAGCCTGATTGCTTACCTGAGCTATACTTCCCGGAAGCGGAATACCCCTTTGCACCTGATGTGCCTGGGCGCAAGCGGAACAGGCAAGACCTGGCTACAGGAAAAAGTATCGGAGCTGATGCCCGAAGAAGATAAGCTGGAAATCACGACCCTTTCCAGTAACGCCTTTTATTACTTTGGACGGGAAGAGCTGAAACATAAACTACTGCTGATCGAGGATCTTGATGGCGCAGAAAGTGCGCTGTACCCTTTGCGGGAATTGCAGAGCAAGCGTAGAATCTCCAAGACAGTAACTTTAAAGGACAATAAAGGGAACCTGAAAACGGTGACGCTGAATGTAGAAGGGCCGGTCTGTGTGAGTGGCTGTACAACCCGGGAAGCTTTGTACGAGGACAATGCCAACCGCTGTATCCTGCTCTACATGGATGTGAGCCTGGAACAGGATCAGCGGATCATGGAATACCAGCGCCAGCTCAGTGCAGGGCAGGTTGACCAGGGAGCAGAACAGCAGACCCGTGCCCTGATCAAGAACGTGCAACGGATCCTGGGGCCGGTCACGGTTAAGAATCCCTTTGCTGTTTATATGAAACTGCCGGAAGAGGTGTTCAAGCCTCGCCGGACGATGCTCCTGCTGCTGTTGTTTACTGAAACGGTGACTTATTATCATCAGTACCAGCGGGAACTGAAAACTGACCGGGCTACCGGGGAGCAGTACATTGAAAGTACGATTGAGGATGTAGAAACGGCCTTTCAGCTTTTAGA
>NZ_JACHCG010000009.1 GCF_014200595.1 Pedobacter cryoconitis | reverse complement strand
AAAGAAAGAAAGAAAGAAAGAAAGAAAGAAAGAAAGAAAGAAAGAAAGAAAGAAAGAAAGAAAGAAAGAAAGAAAGAAAGAAAGAAAGAAAGAAAAGAACCCCCTGACGAATCGCAGAAATGAGCCGGGTGTCAAAAAAAAAGATCGCTGGATAGTTTTCTGACATTGTTCATTCTTCATGAACGTCAGAAGAAAACTGCCAGCGATCTTTTTTTTGTATTATGGATTAATTTTAAGAACTGCTTTTTTAAGGATTGCTTTCAGGAAGTCCTTTGAAGATTGCTTCCAGAACTACTTCTTGTGACTAAACAACCACGGCAAAAACTTTGGCTCCGCAAAAGTGGAATCCCAGCTGTTATGATTTGCGTCAGGATAAAGGGTGAACTTTACTTCTTTACCAATAATTTTTAACTGGTTAGCGATTGCAGTAGATCCGGCTGGTGGTACTACATCATCTTTTCCACCGTGGAAAATCCAAAGGGGAACGTGTTTGTATTTTTCAACGTTTGCAATGTTATCACCTCCGCAGATTGAAAAGGCAGCGGCGAATGTTTTGGGTTTACGTCTCAAAAGTTCAAGGGTTCCCATTCCTCCCATAGAAAGTCCGCCAACGTATACTTGCTGGTGATCGATGTAGGGTTTGTCAAGGATATTATCGATCATTCCCAAAAGGGCCTTCATCGCTTTTGTAGGTTTACCATGTTTTTGATAATCGAAGATTCTTTTTCCGGTAGAATCTGAAGCCATCTTTACGTTAGCCCAGAAACTGTCTTCTGAACATTGAGGGAAAACTATGATGGCAGGGTATTGCTCACGGATATCTTTTCTAAGGAACAGCTTACCGCCATGTAGTAATTGTTTTTCGTTATCGTTTCCGCGCTCTCCACTGCCGTGAAGGAAAAACAGAACAGGATATTTTTGTTTTGGGTCAAAGTGTTCGGGAAACAGGATACGATAGGAGATCGTGTCTTTACCGTCAATAAAGCTGCCTTTGTCGTATTTTTTGAAATCCTGAGCCATTGTTTGTAAGGTAAACAGAAGGGAGAACCAGAGAATTAATTTGAAATGCTTCATACAACTAAATTAAAAAAACCCGCTTGAAATTAAGCGGGTTTTAATGAATTAATGTTTATTTAAATGGTTAAACCATTTGTGGGTTAGTAACCAGGGCTTTGTACCAATTTACCCTGACTTCTGTCAATTTGATCTTGTGGTAATGGCCAATATTCATCTCGTGGTTTAATCGAAATGTTTTTCAGGTAATCGAAGTATTTGCCTTCAAAGTTAAAATAGCTTTCCAGCGTTGTTTTCGCAACACCCCAGCGTACAAGGTCAAAGAACCTGTGGCCTTCTAATGCCAGCTCTAATCTGCGCTCGAAACGAACTGCATTTCTAGCGTAATCAGCACTAGGGAAAGAAGGATAAAGACCTACTTTATAGGCTGCTGTAGCTGCGCCGTTCGCTAATTGAGGAGTTATTTTTGCTGCGCGTTGTCTCACTGCATTGACCAGGGTTAGGGCTGTTCCAAGATCACCTGTTTCTACAGCACACTCGGCAGCCATCAGGTAAATATCTGCAAGACGGATCAGGTTAATGTTTAATCCGGTTACGTTTGGACTTCCTGGAGCTGTTCCGCTGGCTAGCTGAGAAACTTCAATTGTGTTTTTAATCGGAAGAAATGGACCGCCATTACTTGCATCACGAATCCAGGCATCGCCAGGCATTACACCCCAATCACGATAAGGAGTACCTCTTCTGCCTAAAGTAGACTCAATCCTTGGGTCTAAAGCTAAGGCGGTATTCAATACATAAGTTTTCTTCTGATCTGCTGTTAAGCCTAAATCAGAAATATATGGATTGGTACGGTAGCTTCCATCTAATAATGGTAAACCAGCAGCGTCAACTTTGAACGAGTTGGCCAGGTCAATTGTTGGCTGGAAGAAACCACAGCAGTTGATCGGTGCACTTCCAGAAGGGAAGTTTAACATATCACCCACGTTCCCGTTATCTCCACCTGTACCATCTGTCCCTACAGAGTTCTCTACAAAAACAATCGATTCAGGACCATCTTCTTTAGTGATATCGAAGTTATCCGAATAAGGTAAGTTGATAAGACTTGGTTTTGCTGCAATGATAGCATTAAACTGCGCATAGGCCTCAGCATATCTTTTCTGATATAAGAATACTTTTCCAAGATAAGCCTGGGCAGCAAATTTATCCATACGCGCCTTTTGACCTTTTGGTTTCGTTGTACTCAGATTTGCTACTGCTGTCTGAAGATCTGCGATAATGTTAGGATAAATATCCTTATCGTTTGGTACAATAGCCCCGTTTGTAGTTTCAGTAACATAAGGAACAACTTTAAACACCCTTACTAAAAAGAAATAATAATGAGCACGAAGTACTTTGGCTTCACCCTCGATTTCTTTAGCACGTGCATCACCAAATTTTGCAGTACCAGCACCACCTTGCAGTGAAGCTAAAATTCTAAGGGTATTGTTACAGCGCTGAATACCTTCAAAACATCTGTCCCATAAATTTGATAAATTATCATTTGTACTTGTTGGGGCGTGTCTTTCTATAGCGTTCATGTTTGGCTGATCACCATTGCTACTACCTTTATGGGCATTGTCAGAAGCAACCTCACCAAATAACCACTGGCTGGGAGCAGCACCATAATTGCCCCATGTACCGTTTACATTACCATTTAGTAAGCCATAAGCACCTATCAGTAAACCTTCAACACCATCCTGTGTTGTTAATTGCGCTTCCGACAGTTCCCCTTGCGGCTGAACCGTCAGAAATGACTTCTTGCAGGATAGGGTACTGCAAATTATGAAGGATAAGAAAATATATTTTAAGTGTTTCATCTTTGTATCTTTTAATTAAAATCCAACATTTATACCAATTAGGAACTGACGGGGTGATGGGTAAATTCCCTTATCAACGCCAAGTGCTGAGAACGTATCCGCTGGAGCTCCAGCATTTCCAACAGCAGCAGAAGCATCTCTTGTCTGACTAATTTCAGGATCAAGACCAGTGTATTTTGTGATCGTGAAAAGGTTGGTTGCACTTACGTAAACTCTCATTCTGCTGATGCCTGATTTTGGACCAAATGCTTTAGCTGTTGGAATTGAATAACCGATCTGGATATTCTTCATCCTGAAGAAGCTGCCTTTTTGTACATAATAACTGGAAGAAGCATATTCAAGATCAGAAGCTCCGGTATAAGCAGAAGGGATCTGGCTTGAAGTGTTCGTTGGGCTCCATGCATCTAACAATCTTGTGCTTTTTGCACCGTCAAATGATGGGAAATCTGTGAAGTAACGTGTCGCTTCAAAAAGATCATTACCCTGAACGCCGTAGAAGAAAGTTGCGATATCCCAATTTTTATAAGAAGCATTTAAATTGATACCGTAAGTAAAATCCGGATTTGGATTTCCAATAATCGTACGGTCTTTAGCATCAATTACGCCATCACCATTGATATCAGCATAACGTAAACCACCTACCCTTGCTCCAACATAAGAAGGATTGTTCGCAATATCTGCTGCACTTTGATAAATTCCCGCAGTCTGGTAACCATAGAATGAACCAAAAGGAGCACCTTCCTGTAAGACACTTGTTTGTAAACTTCTGTAATTGCCATAAATCTGGTTAAAAATACCAGGAGCAAGTTTTACAATTTTGTTGTCGTTTTTAGAGAAATTCAGACCGATATCGAATTTAAAAGGACTGTCTGATTTTTTTCCATAATGATAAGCCACGTTAAACTCAACACCCTTATTGCTCATATCACCAATATTTACATAAGGTGAACTTCCCATTCCCACTACACTTGAAGGTTGTGGCAAGTTATAAAGCATATCTGTAGTTTTTTTGTTATACCAGTCTGCCGATCCGTCAAATGCACCGTCAAATAAAGTAAAGTCAATACCTACGTTAAGAGATTTTACAGATTCCCATTTGATGTCCGGATTTTGATAAGCATTTTGCCAAACACCGGTAGTTAAGCTATTTCCTCCGCCCGTTGCATAGGCTGCACTCGCAATAGAACTTTGAAATCTGTTCAGATACTGGTTAGAAGGTATTCTTTGATTACCAGTTTCTCCATAACCTACACGGAATTTGAAGTCAGAGATCCATTTAACACTTTTCAGGAAGTCCTCTTCAGAAACTCTCCATGCTGCACTTGCTGCCGGAAAATAACCATACTTGTTGTTCGCTCCGAAGTTAGAAGAACCATCACGACGAATGGTAGCACTGAATAAGTAACGATCATTATAAGAATAATCAACTTTACCAAATAAAGAGAAAAGTGAGCCGAGTGCACCATAACTAGAGTTACTGATATTTGAAGAACCAGTGTTCAAATAATAATAATCCTGATTTCCTAAAAGGAAGAAATCATTTCTGCCTGCATTTAACTGGCGGGATTTAGATTTGATGGCCTCTGTACCAAGCAATACATTCAGTCTGTGTTTCTCATTGAATACTTTACTGTAGTTCAATGTATTTGACCAGGTCCATTCTGTGGTATAACCCATGTATTCACTCAGACTGTTAGAGTTGTTACCTTCTGAGAACTCCAGGTTTGGATAGCGCATTGATACCCCATTAAAGTTCTCGTAACGCAGACCAAAATTTGTCTTTAAAACAAGTCCTGGTAAGATATCACCTTCAGCATATACATTTCCAAAGAAGAAGTTACTTTTGTTTTTGTTGTCTTTTGCACGATAAAGGAAAGCTACTGGATTTTCGGCATTACCTAACTGGCTGCCGCGGCTTCCTGCAAAATTCCCGTTTATATCATAAACCGGGATAATTGTTGGGATACGGTATGCCCAGCTGATCGCACTTCCCTGATCCTGATAATCTCCGGATGTATTTGGATTTACACCCAAACCATAACCTTCAGAATAACTGTACTGTGCATTTTCACCAAAACGTACTCTTTTGTTAAAGGCAGAAATGTTAGTATTAGACCTGAAATTATAACGCTTAAAGCCTGTATACTTTACTGTTCCTTTCTGATCCAGGTAACCACCTGAAAAAGTATAAGTTGCATTTTCTCCGCCACCCGTAGCACTTAACTGGTAATTCTGAACCGGAGCAACGTCTGTAATTTCGTCAAACCAGTTAGTACCCTGTTTGTTTGCTTTGGTGATCTGATAGAATAAAGCAGGATCACGGCTATAGTTGTATTTTGAAGGATCATAATCAGCAGCTGTGATGTCCTGACCGGTTTTTAAACCAGCAAGCAGGTAATCCGGCAATGTAGGTACTGAACCTGAACCATAATTTGTTCCTGCTGCAATAGTTTTTCCTGCATTGGTATAACCGTCGAATACATACTGGGCATATTGCTGCGGATTCATCATTTTCGGAAAACTGCTTTTCCTTGGAACCTGCGTACCATAGTAAGAATCCAATGTGATCTTTGGTGCACCTGCAACTCCTTTTTTAGTGGTGATAATGACAACACCATTGTTTGCTCTTGATCCGTAGATAGAAGCAGAAGAAGCATCTTTCAGTACCTGAAGACTTTCAATATCATTTTGGTTAAGCCATGATAATTTTCCTTCAAATGGTACCCCGTCGATTACATAAAGAGGTTCATTGTTGTTAATCGTACTGATACCACGGATCCTGATTTGTGGTGTTGAACCTGGTGCACCATCGTTGATGATCTGCACACCAGTCGCCTTACCTTGTAAAGCTTCCACAGCACTTGCAGCTGGCTGAGCTTTTAAAAGGCCCATGTTTACAACTGCTACAGAACCAGTAAGATCCTTTTTACGTTGTGAAGAGTAACCTGTTACAATAACCTCAGTCAGGTTGTTGTTGTCGGCCAGTAAAATTACACTGATATTGGTTTGTTTGCCAACCGGAATCTCTTTAGTGCCGTATCCAACAAAGGAAACAACAAGTACATCAGTTGGTTTTACAAGGAGTGCGAATGCACCATTTCCGTCTGTGGTCGTGCCACCCGGAGCATTTTTGATTTTAATGGAAGCGCCGATGACCGGTAGTTTATCATCACTGCCGATGACCTTTCCGGTGATTTTGCTTTGTGCCATTGCGCCGATAGCGAATGACAGGCCAAGACACAAGAGAAGGAGGACCCTCTTGAAAAGTGGTAGATTTCGTTGCATAAGTTATATTTGGTTTAGTTGAAGGGATGATTAGTTATAAAGCTGTTTTATAGATTATTTTTTTTAAGGGTGAATAAATAGGTGTATATAGTTGGTAAACAATTTAATATGTGTAGTTCGTACACTATATCTAAACTAAAGAAAGGAAAGATTAAATGCAATAGTTAAAAATATTATTTTTTCTATTTCGGATATTAAAACCGTAAACACTATAAATCAAGATAAAACAGAAGGATAGTGTTTTTAATTTTTAAACAAAAAAAGCCCCTCAGCGATTAGCTGAAGGGCTTTTTTAAATGATATTCTTAAAGCGTAAAACTAAATTTAGCTGTCGAAACGTCTCTTGAATTTGAGCCGATAAAGACATTAAAGTCACCAGATTCAGCTGCAAATTTTAAATCAGAGTTATAAAACTTCAGCATTTCTGTGTTTATGGTAAACGTAACCTTCTTAGATTCACCCTTTTTCAGGAAGATCTTTTGGAAACCTTTTAGCTCTTTTACCGGACGGGTAACAGAACCATAAATATCCTGAAGATATAATTGCACTACCTCATGACCATCAAATTTTCCATTATTTTTAACCGTAACAGTTGCCTGAATAGTCTGACCGCTTTTTATTGCAGATTTATCTAATTTAACCGGTGAGAAATCGAAAGAGGTATAGCTTAATCCGAAACCAAACGGATATAAAGGATCATTTGAGCTATCGATATAACGTGACTTGAATTTTTCATTCGAAACCCCGTCATATGGACGTCCGGTACTTTTGTGGTTATAATACAGAGGGATCTGACCTACATTTCTAGGGAAAGTAGCTGTCAGTTTACCCGAAGGATTGTAATTACCAACCAATACATCAGCAATTGCATTTCCAGCTTCTGTACCACTGAACCAGGTTTCTAAAATAGCAGGAACATTGGCATCTTCCCATTCCAGTGTCAACGGACGGCTGTTCATCAAGACCAGAACGATCGGTTTACCAGTAGCTGATAGCGCTTTTAATAAATCTTTTTGGTTCGGTAATAAATCAAGGTTTGTGCGGCTTGTCGCCTCACCACCCATGATTGCACTTTCGCCTAAAACAACTACAGCAATATCAGCTTTTTGTGCTGCATTGACTGCTTCATCAATTAATTGCTTTGGTGATTTTGCATCCGCAGTGATATCAGCACCATTGGCATTAATCTGCTTTAAGATTGCTGGATTATCAACCAGGTTAGCACCTTTAGCATAAGTGATCTCCATATCAGGAGCTACATTTTTTAAACCTTCAATTACGCTGATGGCTTTTTTCCAGTCACCCGCTGCACTCCAGTTACCAACCATGTCACGTTTGTTATCAGCCAGCGGACCGATTAAAGCGATCTTTGCATTTTTCTTTAGCGGTAGTAATTGGTTATTGTTTTTCAATAACACCATAGAAGCAGCTGCGATGTTTCTTGCATCTGACCTGTTTTGTGCAGAAAGGATTTCTGTTTTTGCAAGTTCTTCGTTCACATATTTATATGGATTTTCAAATAAACCCAATTTATATTTTGATTCCAGAATCCTGCGGCAAGCCATGTCAATCACCTCTTCTGTAATTTTCTTTTCTTTCAAAGACTGCTTTAAAGTAGTCAGGAAACCCTCACTAACCATATCCATATCATTTCCAGCTTCCAGAGATCTCGCACTTACTGTTTGTAAATCACCCAGACCATGTGCAATCAATTCACTCACACCTGTGTAATCACTCACTACAAAACCTTTAAAACCCCAGTCTTTACGCAATAAATCAGTTAATAACCATTTATTGGCAGTAGCTGGTGTTCCGTTGATATCATTGAAAGATACCATTACCGTTTCAGCACCTGCATCAATAGCTGCTTTATAAGGAGGTAAATACTCATTGTACATTCTGATCAGACTCATGTCTGTAGTATTGTAGTCTCTTCCGCCTTCGGCAGCGCCATATAAAGCAAAGTGTTTTACACAAGCCATAATTGCATCTTTATTGGAAAGACTATTGGTTTGATAACCTCTGACCATAGCCGCACCAATTAAAGATCCTAAATATGGATCTTCACCAGAACCCTCAGAAATTCTTCCCCATCTCGGATCTCTTGCGATATCAACCATAGGAGAAAACGTCCAGTTTAAACCATCTGCACTAGCTTCTCTTGCAGCAATACGCGCACTTTTTTCAATTAAATCCATATCCCAGCTTGCACTTAAGCCTAAAGGAATAGGGAAGATCGTTTTATGACCATGTACTACATCATATCCAAATAACAAAGGGATTTTTAAACGTGATTTAGTCACGGCAAGCTTTTGTAATTTAAGTACTGCTTGTGGGGTGAATGTGTTGAAAACACCTCCTACCAGGCCTTTTTCAATCTTTTCATTTACTCCCTGACTTAAAATCGGCCCCGTTACATCAAAACCAACCGCAGGAAGGTTCAGTTGTCCGATTTTTTCATCTACTGTCATTTTAGACATTAGATTGTCGATGAACGTATTCATCTTCTGGTCAGTCGCGCTTGCAGCTTTTTTCTGTTGTGCAACTAAAGAGTTTGCACTAAAAAGAGCCGCCAGGAAAAATAAGGAAGTCGTTTTTCTCATGAGAATGTATTGTTTTATTTCGTGTATTATTCAGTTTTCAGGAAGTTTATTCTAATTGACCCTTGTTACTTTTGATCTTTCAGAAACTCCATTTTCATTAATTGCTTCTATACAGAAGTAATAAGGTTTTTCTTTATCCATGCCTTTATACCAATATTCATTGGCCTGGTAAACCATGATACTATTGTATAACTTATCAGGCTCGGTGCCTAAATAAATATTATACCCATAAGCACCATCTACAGTATTCCATCTGATCCATGAATTTCTTTTATCTTTTTCCGTTCTTAATACGGTGAAATCTTTAACAGCTGCTGGTTTCTCTCCATTGCCATTCCCAAATACCCTTAATCCGCTGATGGCAAATTTGCCAGCAGGCATATGAATATTCTCTAATTTGATAAAGCGCGCAGAAACCGGCTGATCCAATTCTATATAATCATGCGGGACATCTTTACGGTTTGCACTTTTATCCACTAATATTTTCCAGCTTTTGCCATCCACCGAATACCATAGTTTGTATTGATGATAAATGTCATGCTGTTTACCTAAAAATTCTGCATCCTGATCCGCATAATTTAGCTGTACTGCGTTTACACGGGATACCTTTCCAAGATCAGACTGTATCCATTCTCCCTTTTTACCACTTGCAGCACTCCAGTAGGTTTTGATACTTTCATCCACCGCTAAATTTGCAGTATAACCACCCAAAGTAGAAGAAACCACAACTGGCTTATTGTAATTCAGCAACATCCACCCAGTGAAACCAGACTTCAAATGATCCGCAGCCTTGTTAGGAAGATAATGCGGATAATCGCCAAAAGCAGCATCCATATACATCACATCATCCTGATCGAATCCTGCTGGCCAGATGCCCAGCCTGCGTTCAAAATTGTTCTTGACAGAGACCACCATAGTAGAAACATGCCAGTAATTTTTCCACCTGTCCTGAAAAGTAGCCCCATGTCCGGCGCCCCTTGCAAAGCCACCTGGTTTGTAAGATAACGGTAATGACTGATGCTCAAATGGGCCAAGCGGACTCTTTGAGATCGCTACACCATCCGCATAACCACTAAACTCTGTAGCAGGAGCACCATACTGTAAATAATATTTTCCATGATGTTTAGTCATCCATGCGCCTTCAATAAAAGGATCAAGAAAAGTGTTATCCAGGTTTTCACCGAAACGCTGCCACCCAAACCGCTCATCATTCAATAACAGCAATTCTTTTCTTGTCCCTATCGGAGCAAAAGTTTTACGGTTTAACTCCACCCCGTACAAAGGATATTGATTGCTGCTGCCATTGTACATATATAACTTTCCATCCTCATCCACAAAATGTGCAGGGTCCCAGCCACCAATTTCAAACTCATGTACCACTTCCTTCCACGAATCCTTTTTCGGATCTGTACTCATCCAGATCGGGAAATTCTTTGCATAGGTAGAACCAAAAACCAGCATCGTATCACCCTGAATCCAAACCGAAGGCGCACACAGATCATCATAAACCTTATGCTCCGGACGAAGGAAAGAACGGGAAACAAAATTCCAGTTGTATAAATCTTCACTCCACCAATAACCCATCTGGTTCGTAGAAAACAAGAAATAATCGCCCTTGTAATTTACAATCACAGGATCTGCTGTTGCGCGGTGTTTGCCCTGTTCCGTAAAATGAGGAATAGGGGTATAGCCATAATCCAGATTGACCGGGTTACAATAAGTCAGCTGCTTTTTCTGAGCGAATAAAGCGGCGCTTGAAATCAGGAAGCATAACAACAGCAGCGTTCTTTTCATGACTATTTTTATTTAGCGATAGCAGGACTTTCAATGCCTAATCTGTTCAACCCGTTTTTAACATCAGGGCTGCTCATAAATAATTTCCATAATAATCCTGTACGGTAGTTTTCTATCATACAGATAATAGGGCCCTGATCAATTGCCAGATGTGATTTCGCATACCAGTTATGTTCTTCACTGAAACCATCCACAAAGCCATACTCACTCCAGATCTTATCACCAAGATCAAAATAGAAGTGTTTCAAAGCTTTCATAGAATATTCAGGCGTATAAGGGAAAGCTGATAAAGCAGCAGTCGGGCTGATCACACTTAAATCTTCCGAAGGAGAATGTGCAGCATAACCCTGCCAGCTGTCGCTTGCAGTTAGTCCCCAGCTATTTTCACCATAACCTTTAAAATGTTTAGGATTCTCTATACAATAGGCACGATTGATTAAGGTGTGGTTTTTATTCTGTTCAAAATAATCTGCGTAACGGTCTTTCAAACCACGCGGATCCAGTCCTGTAAAGGAATATTGTGAAAAGAATAAGGGGCCGCCGAAATCAAAGCCAAGAGGTAATGTAATTCCTTCAAATTTTTTGCCGTTGAAAAAGGTATTGCTGTTTGCCCAGCCTTCTTCATATACCTTTTTATCAATAGGGGATTTTGGAGAAGAAGCCGCTAACACATAAGTGATGAAACATTCATTCCATCCTTTAATCGGGTGGTTCATGCTCCAGCCATTGTTTGGGCTCCAATGCCAGTATAAAACATTTTGTTGTTGTGTGAACCAGTTCCATTCAACACCTTCCCACATCCAAAGAATTTTATTACGGATATCAGTCTCCACAGCATTGTCTGCCGTATAATATTGACGTGCCGTCAGTAAACCCTGGAAAAGTAAAGAGGTTTCCACGATATCAGCACCGTCATCTTTAGGACTGAAACGGATTACTTTTCCTGTTTCGCCATTCAGCCAGTGCGGAAAAGCACCATGAAACTGATCGGCCTTATATAAAAAGTCTACAATTTTTTTAGTTCTTGCAGCAGCTTGTTCACGCGTTATAAATTTACGCTCAGCAGCTACAATGGTCGCCATGACGCCAAAACCAGTTCCGCCTATAGTTACTACTTCATTGCCATATTCAAAAGCAACATTACTGCGCTCACGTGCCATTCCACTCACAGGATGACCAAAATCCCAGAAATACCGGAAAGTTTGTTTCTGTACTAAATCAAGAAGCTGGTCGTCAGTCAGGTTTTTCTGTATTTTCATTTCGGCTTTAATACCCTGAAATGCTACATTTTTCTTTTGCGCTATCGCAAAAAAAGTAAGTGTTGTTAAAATAAGGAGGCTGAGTAAAGATTTTAGTTTCATCGTTGGCTTTTAAAATTACGTACAGGGTCGGAGCGATGTTAAAAGAGGTTACCAGGCTCAGCCTGGCAACCTCTCATTGATGTGTTTGATTTGAATTAATAACCTGGGTTTTGAACTAACACCCCACCGCTGAGGTCAACTTCTGTCTGAGGAATTGGCCAGACTTCGTTTTTGCCAGCTTTCCATCCTTTAGGGCCGAAAACTGCTGTTCCTCTTCCCTGACGGATTACATCAAAGTAACGGTCAAATTCCATCGCTAACTCTACACGTCTTTCTTTGTAGATCGCTGCGCGTAAAGCTGTCTGGTCTGTGGTTGTTACTGCTGGTAAAATATTAGGATTACCCTGACGGGCTCTTCTTCTTACTTGTTCTAAAGAAGATAAAGCCTGACCAGAATTACCCAGTTCGTTTGCTGCCTCTGCGTTCATTAATAAAACATCAGAGTAGCGGATCATGCGTACATTTTGTTGTGCACCTTCATTGAAATTACTTACAAATAATTTGAAAGGAGAGTAAGATTTCATGTTGTACATTGGATTGTCTCCAACTTTAGGGATCACATCACCTTCTGGAGTAGTTGTACCTCTGAAAAGGATAGTACCCGATCTTCTTGGGTCACCAGGTTCAAAAGCAGCAGCTAAATCTGGAGTAGGAACATTGAATCCCCATCCGCCGCCATCTACACCACTCGTTCCACGTACACCTTGTACCTGAGAATACTGAGAGTTTGATGCTGCCGGATTACCGGGAACTAAAGCACACTGAATTTCAAATATTGATTCTGAACTATTCTCATTTGCAATTCTGAAACTTTGTTCAAAATCAGGTAACAATGCATAACCTAAGCCCATTACCTGGTTGGTATAGTTCAGTACATCACCCCATTTCTTTTGGTACATCGCTACTTTAGCATGTAAACTTAAAGCAGCACCTTTTGTTGCTCTGCCTAAATCTGCATCACCATATTTAACTGGAAGTACAGCTTCAGCTTCCGTTAAATCTTTTTCAATCTGCGCATAAACCTGTGCAACCGGAGTCTGTGGCAAGTTATAATCCTTGTTAGGGTCCGTTGGAATATGTAAACGCAAAGGGATATTACCAAAAGCACGAACCAATCTGAAATAAGAGAAAGCTCTTACAAATTTAGCTTCAGCCAGGTATCTTGCTTTTAAAGCCTCATCCATTACAATTGCAGGTACATTATCCAATACCTGGTTTGTGTAGTTAATATTTCTATACTGACCACTCCAGAAACCAGCAATATTACCCTGTGCAGGATCTACCTTGAACTCATCGAAGTCAAGGAAAAAACTTGCATCACTAGGTGTACTACCTTTTTCTGCATCATCAGAACCCATACTTTCAATTGCAATAGCAGGGAAAGCTGTGTTTTCCCATGAACGCAGGTTACCATATATTGCATTAACACCTTTTCCAGCATCTTCAGCTGTTTTCCAGAAGACGTCGCTATTTTGTTGTCCTTGCTCAGGTACATTCAAAAAGCTCTTCTTACAAGCAGGGATTATGGCAATAGAAACGATTAAGCCTAAACCCAAAACCGTTTTTGTGTATATATTTTTATTTTGTTTCATGACGTTCCGGATTAAAAAGTAAGATTAACACCAAAGTTGTAAGTCGCATATAACGGATAAACGTTAGCGTCCAGACCTGCATTTAAAGAGTTGGTTGGTCTGTCTAAAATTTTCGCAGCGTTATCAACAGGGATCGGTCCAACTTCAGGACTGAATCCTTTGTAACCAAATAAATTGATTGCATTTTGTGCATTGGCATAGAATCTGATTTTCTGGATTTTCCATTTAGCCAGGATGCTCTTAGGTAAAGTATAACCTAATTGTGCATTTCTCACTCTGAAATAAGAACCACTGCTCACATAGAAAGAGTTTGGTGCCGAGTTCGCTGACGAACCAATATTTACAGAAGGGTAGGTATTTGAAGTACCTTCACCATGCCAGCGGTTATCTACGAAATCTTTAGTGAAATTCTCATTTCCAAAACGGTAAGCAAGATTAGAGTTATAAACATCAACACCTGCCACACCTTGAAAATCTAAAGCAAGATCAAAGTTTTTGTAAGAGAAACTTGTATTGATACCATAAGTATATTTAGGATTAGGATTTCCCAGAGGAACTCTGTCCTGAGAGTTGATTTGTCCGTCACCATTGGTATCAGCATATTTAAATCCACCAGGTAAAGCACCTGATTGAGTTGGTGAATTGGCAATATCAGCCGCATTCTGGAAAATACCTACAGTTTTATAACCAAAGAATTCTCCGATCGGGCTGCCTTCCATAGTTCTGTTTGCTACATAACCATTCGTTAAGCCAGTACTACCGGCATAGATAGGCGTTTTACCAGATAATACAGAAAGAACCTTATTTTGATTGTAACTGATGTTACCACCAATAGAGTAAGTTAAACCACCACCTGTTACATCACTCCAGGCTACTGAAATCTCAGCACCTCTGTTTTGAATATCAGCCTGGTTACCTAAAATCTGGTTGTCAACTGTTCCTAATGACCCTAAAATTGGTAAACCGAAAATAGCTCTTGAAGTTTTTCTGCTGTAATAATCACCCTCAACTGTTAACCTGTTTTTCAAGAAAGCAGCTTCGAAACCAATATTACTTCCAATTCCTTTTTCCCAAACAATAACAGGAGGTACCAGAGTATTACCACTTGCACCAGTATTTGGATTGTTATTATAGAATGCGATCAGATCAGCAGTCTGGGCAATTAAAGACTGACTTGGGTTAACTGGCACACTTGCGTTACCAACTTTACCCCAGCTACCTCTGATTTTTAAAGAGCTGAATACAGTCTGATCTTTCATGAAGTCTTCATTCGTTACTACCCATCCGGCACCTACAGAAGGGAAATAACCCCAGGTCTCGCTGCCAAAAAACTGTGAAGCCCCATCAGTACGAATAGAAGCGTTTAATAAATACTTGTTTTTGAACGCGTAATTTACTCTGGCAAAATAAGAGGCAAATTTAATCAGAGATCCCTGATCCAATATATTTCTTGTTGCTGCATCACCTAATCTCAGGTATAAATCTGCATCGCTGTTAAAAGGTACATTTTGTGCAGAAGCATTTAATGTATAAGATTTATTGCTTTGTGCAGACTGACCTAACAATACAGTCAGACTATGATCTTCATTAAAAGTATTCTGATAAGTCAATGTGTTCTCTACGATCCAGTTTCTGGTTTCTACACGCTTAAGATCTAAAAGACTGATGTCATTTTTCTGTGCTGTAGTTGCGAAATAAACAGGATTGTATTTTCTGTTCTCAGTCTGACCAAACTCTCCGCCTACACTTGTTCTGAAAGTAAAGTGTTTTGCGAATTTTAACTCCGCATATACATTACCTGTAACTCTGTAGTCCTGAGTTTGCTGATTGAAGTAATCAAGAGTAGCCTGAGGATTGAAATTAGCACCATCTCCTAAGTTTTGTACTTTCGGATCACCATAAGTTCCATCTGCATTAAATACAGGTACTGTTGGCGATGCAGAATACATCTGGTGGAAGATAGTTTGAGGGATATCTTTTGATTTACTTGCAACGCCAGTTACGTTATAACCAATTTTCAAATCTTTGAAAACCTGGATATCATTCGATACTCTTGCAGTATATCTTTTATAGTTATTTGTTTTTACAATACCATCCTGATCTAAGTAACCCAGGGAAACATTGTAAGTAGATTTTTCTGTACCACCAGCAATAGAGATATTGTGGTTCATCACAAAAGCATCCTGTAGAATTTGTTTGTACCAATCTGTACCAGCACCCAGGTTTGTATCCTTAAATAATGGATCCTGACCGTTATAAGTATACAACTCGTTTATTAACGTTGCATATTCAGAAGCATCAGCCATTTTAACTTTATTCGTTACCGACTGGAAGCCTGCGTAAGCATCATAGTTAATCGTAGTTGCTGAACCTAACTTTCCTTTCTTGGTTGTAATTAATACTACACCATTCGCTGCACGGATACCGTAGATAGATTGAGCAGATGCATCTTTTAAAACACTCATGTTTTCGATGTCACCTGGATTCAGGAAATTAATATCGCTGTACCATACTCCGTCTACAACATATAAAGGAGCCTGGTTACCGAAGATCGTACCTAAACCCCTGATGCGGATCTGAGGCGCAGAGCCTGGCGTACCTGAATTGGTGATCGCCACACCTGCAATCTTACCTTGCAATGCACTCACCGGGTTGGTAGAAGCCTGCTTAGAGATCTCAGTTCCTTTAAGGCTGGCTACAGATCCTGTGACGTCAACTTTACGCTGCGTACCATAACCTACTACCACTACCTGCTCTAATTGCTGAGAGCTGGAAGCTAAGGATACGTTAACAGTTGTTTGATTGTTTACAGGAACCTCCTGTGTATTGTATCCGATATAGGTAAATACTAAAGTTCCGTTAGCCGGAACGCTGATGGCATACTTACCATTAGCATCTGTTTGTGTTCCTAAGGTTGTCCCTTTTACAACGACGCTCACTGCCGGGATAGTTGTCTTATCCTGACCATCTGTGATGGTACCCTTAACAGTAATGTTTTGGGCAGATGCTGCGTTAATAAAAAGCAAACATAGAAAAGTTAAAACAGAAAATTTTGTAAAGATTCGTTTCATACTGATTATTGGTTTTGTGTTAATAGTTTGTTAAATCTCTGGTGGATTTGGGTCATAAACAAAGAAAGTACCTCTACATTAATACATCACGATACCTTGGTGTAAAAAACACAATAAGTATTTAGGCTATAGAAATGCTGCTGAAATGCCCTTTAAGATAGGATACCAGGCCAGATGTGTGGAAAAGAAGAATTGATGTATTTAAAACGTTTTTGAGGCTTTGTGTAGTAATGATGTAGTGCTAAAGCTCCATAAAGAACTCTGCAAGGTTCTTGTCGTGTGGTATATTCAGCTTCTTGCGCAGCCTGTATCTCCGGATTTCAACCCCTCTTAACGAAATGTTCAATAAAGAAGCCATTTCTTTACTGCTCATATTCATGTGCAGATAGGCACATAATTTAAGGTCGTTCGGAACCAGATCCGGGTGACTTGCTTTCAGCTTTTTGAAGAAACTTCCATGCGCTTCATTGAAGCTGGTCTCGAATAAATTCCAGTCCCTTTCATCATTCATTCCTTCATCAATAACCTTCTGGATTTTTCTGAACTGGTCGTCCGCAAGTGCCTTACCTTTCTCGTCTTTCAGCTTGATCATCTCCTGGCTCAGCTTTTGCAATAACTCGTTTTTATAGACCAGGCTCATGGCCGAATTTGCCAATTCACGGTTTTTACTTTTCAGTTCTGTTTGCAGTCTTTCAGTTTGAATAACGCTGAGTTGTTTCTCTCTTTCTTCTGCCTCTTTTTTAAGAAAGATTTCTTTTTCCAATTCCACTTTAGCCAGGATCTCATCGTGATCTTTGCGCAGCTTCAGCTGATATTGTTTCTTAGCCAGTACAAACAGTAAAATAATCAACAATACATAGAGTGCGAAAGCCCAGTTGCTCGCATAAAAAGGAGGGAGGACCGTAAACTCAAACACGCTGACCTTACTCACCAGCTCATCATTGATTTTAGCACGAACCAGGAACCTGTAACTTCCTTTACCCAGGTTTGTAAAGTCTTTCGCAGACGAAGGGCTCCACTCAGACCACTGGTTAGAATAACCTTCCAGATAATACTGGAATTTGATTTTTGCCTGTCTGTAATAAGGAAGCGAATAGGAAATCCTGATATTATTCCTGTTGAAAGGGATTTCCACCTCCGAACCGCTATTTCCATTCTCACTGATTGTTTTATAAGCATCAGTTACATCTTCTACTTTTCTGATCAGTACTGCCGGTAAAACTGGTTTCTTTCCATGGTCATTACCTGCTATCGCATCATAGATCACAAAGCCATCATCCACACTCACCAAATGCATTGTATTACTGATCGGGCTGATGTTTTCATAATACTGGACCATTCTGCCATCCAGTAAACTCAGCCTGTTAGAATCGATGTTCAACTTGCCCGGTTCACTGAAATCGACCATGGCAGTTTTTCCATGATTGATAAACCAGTATTTCTTGACACCGGCATTGATAATCTTATTTGAATTGGCAAAACTTCCCAGCCCTTTGTTTAATTCCTTATAAGGGGTAAAGCGATTGCTGATTTCGTCATAAAGCATAAAACCAGCATCAGAAGAGAAGACCAGTTTATTCTCCAGCGTAAACAGATTGATATTGTAATTGCCCGGCAGGCCATTACGTTCGTCATAATAGTGGGTTTTGATCACCCTTTTAAAATCAGGGCTTAAAGTAAGCTTGTATAATCCCTTATAAGCATGGCTTACCCAGATATCTCCCCTTGAATCTTGTTCCACATAACGGGAAGGCTCCTCAAAATTCTGGATTTTTGTAAAATACTTCCATTGCCCGTTCGCGTCTTTCTGATATAAGACAAGGCCATTATAGGTTCCCTGGATCAGGTAATTGGGATTACTATTTAACTTTTTAATAGTCCAGCCTCCACTATTGCTGGAAATCTTTTCGAGCTGGTTGCCATTTACTTTAAAACTGCCCACATTATGCCCCATAATCAGCTGACCATCCACTACACTCAGGTCCCAAACCTGCCCTTGTGAATTCGGAACCAGTCTGAAATCAAAAGTATTGTAGCTTTTGCCGTTGCCGGGAACCCAAGGACTATAAAATAATCCCTGATTGGTACCGAGATAAATATTGTTATTGTAAATCAAACTGGAATAAACTGTTCCGAACTGTCCGGCCTTGTCCAGATAAAAGTAAAGCGGAGAATTCAGTTCAACCCTGTCAATTCCATTGTCCAGTCCTGCCCAGAGATTCTGTTCATTATCCGTAAATACACTTAATACCGTATTGTTTTGTAAACCTCTTGACTTGTTGATCTGCTGTACAATATTTCCTTCCTGATCAATCAGAATGATCCCGTTCAGGATTGTACCAAAAGCATAATACTGATTGTTGATCCTGCTGCCGTTATTCAGCTGAAATGTTTTAAGGAAATCATTGGCCGGAATATTAAAAGGAGTGAAAGCCGATCCATTATAAATGAACAAGCCATCTTTACTGGTACCAATCAACATACTCCCATTTTTATAAGGAAGTATCGTCATGATGTTTTTAGGGCTGGTCAGATCGGTATGCGGAAGTGGTGTCAGGATATTCCCTTTCAATTCGAATATCCCTTTGTCTAAGATTTCAATTAAAAACCTGCTGCCTACATGGTGCATAAACAGGAATGACCCCTGACCTTTAATTTGGGTTATTTTGTCATTTTCATAAATATAAATCGTAGTGAATGACTGGAAGATGATTCTTTTGCCATCTACAATGATTTTCCAGATTTCATCAGAAAGCTGGCCCGTTTTAGGAATCAACTTCACCAGTGAAGTATAAGTCAGTTTTTTATGTTGTGCAGACCAGTAACCAAATTCACCAAAGCCACCCGTATAAATTTTTCCTTTGGAATCGGTAGCGACCGAACGTACAATCTGACGGTTAGGTAACTGGTATTGCTGCCAGTATCTGCCATCGTAGGTGAGCAGGCCTTGCGTATTACCAAAATACATAATTCCCTGGGCATCTTTAGCGATAGCCCAGTTCTGATTTCCAGAAAGATATACTGATTTCGGGAAATTCTGAACGTAAGGGACACCAATACTTTTGATTTGTGTTGCCTTTAGCGGCGTACCTGTTACAATAAAACACAGGAACAGCAGAGAATTCAGGAGATAACGGATTTTCATTTATAAAATGGATGCTCAATTACTTAGAAGCCGCAAATTATACATTAAAAATTAGTTTCCCTTTATAAAATCGAACACATGCCCTTTGATTTTCCTTTCCGGCCCGCGTTTACACTGCATTAAGGCATATTTATCTATAAACGAAAGCGCCGGCTTAAATTTAAACCGGCGCTTTCCGAAGAAAGGGTGTCCACCCTTTTTTATACTGATCGCTTTATCTGGCAGATTTGAAAGTCCAGCTTTCATCAAAGAAAGTCCGGTTAGTTCCGTCCTGTACCATAATATACTTGGTTTTCAAACTCACGGGGACTTTGCCATTGGCAGACATCACGAACTTATTATCGCCAGCTGGATCTAATTTAGCTGAACGCCCGTTTGATGCAGGCTGTCCGTAATAGTTTACGGCGCTGGTGATCGTATTGGTAGCCGGGTCAATCGTGAATATCGGACTGAAGCTACCATAAGTACTATTACCACCATTGTTTAAAATCGCATGTGCAAATGCATTGTTACCCGGATCATAGATTGCTACCGTATATGGGCCCTGAGTAATCAGTTGAAACGTTCTGGGATAAGAGCCTGTAAGTAATGGATTAGCAGTATCATTCATTGTTCCGGTAACTGTATAAACACCATCCCATTTGTTTTTTAGTTTAATCACGGTAATTAAGGTGCCGAAATTACCACTTACCGTAAAACCGCCACCATCTGTAATGGTAATTGGCAAGGCATAAGTCACAGTCGGATCTAAATTCTGTGTATTGATCTTGATTGGAAACTGAACTTTACGCTGTCCGGCGGGAATCACAACTTTATTAGAAGCTAAAGTATAACCGGCAGCAGGTAGTGCTGTATAGTTTTTGTCATTTGCCTTATTATATTTATCCACAGCTGCACCATCTACATTGAGTGTTACAGTTACGTCCTGCGGGTTTGCATCAGGAGCTGCATAGTTTACATAGACAAAGTAATCCGAAGGCACTTCATCCTGCGTAAATGCAGCGTCAATGGTATTCCCGGCACCATTTGCATTAGAAGATCCAATTGGTAATTCAATAATCGGGCTGTTTTTAGAGAAATCCGGCTGCGAGGTATCTTTCAGGCAGGCAGAAAAAGAACTGATGATTACAGCTCCAATCAGAAAGGTATAGCGTGATATTTTGTTCATCTTGTTTTATAAATAAAATTAAATGCCCTGTTAATTAATGTCCCAGAATATTCTGGAAGTAAACTGGCTGATCGTTCCCTGGCTTAACACATTATCAGGGTTATAATTATACTCGCTTTGCGGATATAATAAACGTACAGGAACTTTACGAACAGATGCTGCCGGATTATTTGAAATAGGAATGTCAGCAGGAATATTCAGCCTGCGGTAATCAGCCCAGCTTTCCATGTCATTTAACCCATTCATTCCTGCCCATTTCTGGGTCATGATGAGTTTCAGTTTATCTGCTGCAACATCCCAGTTCGCTACATCACTTTTCAGGTAAGCAGCTACATTGTCAGCACCCAGATAAGCAAAAGACTGCTGAACAGCGGACTCATATAAAGCGCGGGTATTGCCATTGATATAGGTACGTTGTGCGGCTTCTGCCTGTATGAAAAAAGATTCGACGTCAGTGAGTAAAGGCTGTCCCATATCTGCACCTTTTAGTAAACCTGTTCCAATAGCTGATTTAAACTCAGGGTTGTCACCTGAATTAGCCGTAGGGCCAAATGGGCTGCCTGAATACGTAGTACCTTTACCGTCATTAATCGTGGTATACAACTTACCAAGTCTTGGGTCATTGTTATTCTGGTAAAAGTTAATGGCATATTCACTGGCAATATAATAACGGTGGTTATCAGTAGGCGCAGTTTTGCCCAATGGTGAATAACCAAAGGTTGCCCAGAAAGGATTTTGTTTTCCTGCCGAGTTATTGTATCCTGGATTCACTGAACCTGTTTCCCCAACTCCGATATAACCTAAACCATTGGCATTGATCTTCGCGATTTCTGCGCGGATGTAAGTTTCTCTGCCCGGGATTTCAGATTGGCGTACCAATAGACGTAATTTCAAGGTGTTTGCAAATTTCCCCCACTTGCCAGCGTCTCCTTTATACATAATATCAAAAGCGCCGTCTGCGGAAGAAACCTTTCCTGCATTTGCTTTAAACATATTGGCCGCAGTATCCAGTTGTTTAGCCAGGTCTTCATAGATATCCTGTGCTTTATCATAACCTGGTCTGATCACTGCTGTCGATTTCAATGCCTGGCTATAAGGGATATTACCATACACATCTACTAAATTTTGAAAATCGTAGGCTTTCATTGTTTTTGCTACCGCCACATAGAATGGATTGTTAATCGCAATACCCTTTTTCTCTACATAATCATAATCTTCCAGGTTGTGATATAAGTTAGCCCAGATACTTGTAAGCACGCCGTAGTTGGTGGTAAATTGATAACTGCGTTCTTCAGCAAAAGCAGATACTGCACCACTATAATTCCAATAACCAATCCATGCAGAAGCGAACTGGTAAAAATTAATAGATCCGGTTGTATTCTTTGCTGTTGAATTTAAGGCATTGGTTAAAACCAGGCCCGGAGTTACATCCGTCGGTTTATTCACATTGGTGTTAATATCAAGGTAACTTTTTTTGCAAGCTCCCAAAAGAAGCAAGGCTGCGATGCCAATTAAGGCTGTTTTATTTTTAAGCTTTTGCATAGTTTAAAGAGTTATAGTAGCGGTAAAGCCGTAAATACGTGTTGGCGGAGTTTGATTCAGGTCGTTTGAGCCTTGTGCATTATCAGTGGTTGCATTGTATTCCGGATCACTGTACATGTTACTTTTTGGTCTGAACATAAATAGATTTCTGCCTACTAAAGCGAAATTTGCTCTTTTAATAAAATGAGTACGTTCCAGTAATTTTGCAGGGATCTCATAACCTATAGATAGCTCACGGATTTTCCAGAAAGCTGCGCTGGTCACATAATTTTGCATTACCCCGTAACGTGTAGTTGAACCGGCCCAGTAATCAATTCCACCAGTTCTGGTAGTGATATTTGTATTGGGAACGAAAACGCCCGGAGAAGTTTCGATCACTGAATTAGGATATACAAAACGTTCGCGTCCGTTAGTGGCAGAACCATAACTGATCCCTGAGAAATCCATTGTACTACCTGCACCGCTATACACTACACTTCCACTTCGGTATTCGGCTGTTCCTGATAGTGTGAAATTATGATAACTTAAGCTGGAGCTGATACCAAGGATATTTTTAGGGGTAGTTTGTCCAAAAAGAATATTGGTCTGGCTTAACTTTGGAAAACCAGTTCCCGGATCTACAATAGTTCTGCCTTGTGGATCTGTTGCAAAACCATTTCCCATTAAAACAGGGTAGGGCTGATCTTTAACAATATAGTTATTGTTGCCAATGCTCAGATTTGGTAATCCCTGGTAAAGCTCAACTGCTTTGTTGGTATTGTAAGAGTAGTTTACGCCAAGGTTCCAGGTTACTCCACGTCCGTTCTGGCTTACAAATGGTGAACCTTTCAGAGAGAGCTCTACTCCTTTGTTTTTTCCTGATCCCGTGTTAATAATTGCATTGGTAAAACCTGTTGCACTCGAAATGTTGATCCCTTTCAGGATTTCCTGATCTTTGGTTGTTTCCCAATAGGCAGAGGTTTCCATCGTGATCCTGTTGTTGAAGAAACCTAATTCCAGACCAATCTCTGTAGATACCGTTTGTTCTGGTTTTAAATCGGGTGCGTAAACTGTACCACCTACACTGTAACCCGCAGTACTTCCATAAGGAAATCCAGAACCGACATCAAACGTAGCTTCCAGAGAATACGGATCGAATTGTACCGCATAAACTTTTGCTATACCTCCGCGGATTTTACCATATGAAAGGATCTTACTTTCTTTAAGTGATTTGAAGGCATCTGTAAAGACGAAGGAAAGATCTGCCGAAGGATAAAAGAAAGAACGGTTTTCTGGCGCCAGTCTTGAATCCCAATCGTTACGGCCCGAAGCATGCAGGAATAAATAGTCTTTATACCCTACAGTTAAATCTCCGAAAGCAGCAAGCTGTCTGTCTTTTCTGCTTGTTTCTCCAACATTGGCATCACCTGCACGGTAACCTACGTTATAAAAATCAGGAATAACTAAAAAGTCTGTTCCGGCTGATAGGTCACGTATAGATTTTTGAATGGTTTGTGTACCTGCAATTAAGGTGAAATTGAAATCTGAAACTTTCTTTTTGAAAGTGGCCATGAAGTTGCCTTCCATACGGCTGTTAAAATTCGAATAATCAGATTCTGTAGCAGGAGAGCTCTGAGGGTTTGCAATTGACTTACCACTGTCATGTGCAAAATCAGAATAATTTACTGCTTTTTTAATGAACTTACCGTTTTTAGTATAAGTCGTTATTCCAGCTCTGGCAGTTAAATTCAGCCATGGGGCCACATCATAAGATAAAGACAGATTACCTAATAAATCATCCCTGCGTTCATTGTTGCGTTGTTGTTGCAGATAGAAATACGGATTCAATCCATAATCATTAAAGTAATTGTCTAAACTCCCGTAGACAGAGTTGATATCTTTATATTGAGTAAGCGGGATATTTGCTGGTGTATTGATAATATTATTATAAATCTGTGAATAAGACTTATCATAATTCTTTTGTGTATAGTTTAACGTATAGTCTATTTTTAATTTGTTGTAAATACGTGTTCCATTGAACCTTGCAGCAGTACGGTTCGCAAAATCACCGGGTACATAACCTTTGCTGTTTACACGCTGTACATTGATATAGGTTGAGCCTTTATCATTTCCAGTACTATAACTCAGGTCATTTTGCTCATCAATTCCTGTTTGAAAGAACTTTTTCTTTTCGTCAGATAAGTTAGCATAAGGAACCATCTGTATAGAGCCATCTGGTAATGTGCGTCCTATTGGACGTGAACTGCCATCAAAGCGATCTCCGAAATTCTGGTTTTCAATAGGGGTATACTGAGGAAATCCGTAAACATCCTGTCCTGATCCACCACCAAACTGTGTTTGCATTTTTGGGAAATAGGCCAGTTGGTTTAATTGTGTTGTATTGGTATAGGTAATCTGCGTCTGATCTTTAACACCATGTTTCGTGCTGACAATCATTACCCCATTGGAAGCCTCAGAGCCATATAAGGCTGCTGCATTCGCTCCCTTAAGGATGTTTACATTGTCAACATCATTTGGATTGATAGAGTTCAGATAACTTAACGGAACTACTACACCGTCCAATACCAATAAAGCCTGGTTGCTGCCCTGGAAAGATCTGTTTCCTCTGAGCACAACTCTGATCTGGTCTCCGGCATCGATCTGATTATTGGTCTGTACAATTTGTAGTCCTGCTACTTTTCCTGATAATCCGGCTGCAAGATTTGTAGGTCTGCTTTGGGTAAGATCCTTTGCATTGACTTGTTGTGTCGCATAACCGAGTTCTTTAGCAGAACGTTTAATCCCTAAAGCAGTAACTACAACTTCTCCCAGCTGGTGAGCGTCTTCAGTTAAGACGACATTGACAACTGATTTTCCTGAAACAGGGACTTCTTTATGAACATAGCCCATGTAGTCAAAAACCAGGATAGTGTTAGCATCAGGTACTTTAATGACGTACTTTCCTGAACCATCGGTATTGGTTCCTTGTTTGGTTCCTTTAATAAATACGCTTACTCCGGGTAAAGATTCTCCAGTATTGCTGGTTACTGTTCCAGTGATCAGTTGCTGGTTGGAATCGCCCTGTTTTTCGGAAGATGAGGATTGAGCTGGTTGTACTTCCAGTAAAATATCCCCATTAATGATCTCATAACGAATGTTGTATTTGGTTAGTAAGTCATTCAGTATATTTCTCAGCGGCTTATTTTTCGCGTCAACGGAGACTACGGCGTCGGTATTGACAAAGTCCTTACTGTAAATAAATTTGACTGAAGTAATTGAAGTTACTTTCTTTAACACGGTTTCCAGGCTTCTGTTTTTTACAGAAATATTGATGGACCGGTCTAATACAACATCCTGAGCTTTGCTGTTTTCGGCGTAAGAAGCGCCTGAAAGAGCAAGTACAATGGCTAGTTGACTCAAGGTGACTTTCATAATTTTAAATAAGCCAATACGGTCTTGTAAAATTAAATTCATAAATTAGATTGTTTCTTTTGAACAAATGAGACAAATAATTCCCCTTTAGAGCGGGTGAGACGTTCTATCAATCAGGGAATTGTTATTATGGACAGGAGTGGTATGAACACTTCTGTTCCTTTTTTTCTGAAAATTTATGGGGCTTTTATTTCTGCATAGTGGTTCTGGTTTTTGGTTAGGTTGTGGTTGAGTTTAGTTTTTTAAGGTAATTTTATGCTCATCCCTCACATAAGTCGTGTGTACTGATCTGCAAATGAGGAATAGAATGTCTGCAAGATTTTTATCTGTAAAATCGGCGGTTAATCGATATTGGTTGAGTTGTGTGCCCTCTGCTTGTATTTGCAGGTGATAGTGCTTGCTTAAAATACGGGTTACGTTTTCAATCGTTTCATTCTCGAAAGACAGGCTGACGTTGTGCCACATGGTTAAATCAGCAGATACTGGTGTCTTTAATAAATGATGCGCTACCTTTTGATAAGTAGCTTCCTGCTGCGGAAGCAGCAGGAGCTCTTCAGTTTTCTTTGGTGCGGCCGAAGTTACTTCCGGCATAGTTGAAATTTGTGCTGGAATACTAACAGATACTTTGCCGGTGAGTACGGTTACTTTAGTGTTATTTTCACCAGGGATAGACCGGATACGGAAACTTGTTCCCCAAACTTTGGTTAATACCTTACCACTGGTGATCTGGAAGGGGTGTTTATGGTCTTTGGTCACATTAAAAAATGCTTCTCCCTGCATGGTTACTTCACGGAGCTGACCAAACTTTGAAGGAAAACTTAAGCTGGCATTTGGATTTAGCCATACTTGAGATCCATCAGGTAAAACTTGTTTGAAAATTATGCCAGTATGATTTTTGATACTGACGATGTTGATTGCGGTTTGTTTATTTTTATAAAAGTAAATGACGGTCAGTAAGCCTGAAACCAGTAAAATACTGGCTGCGATCCTTAAATAGGGGATGAAATAGTTTTTTCTTTTGATAGTCGTGTCCGGATGAAGAATATCTTCGGCAGTGACCTGTTGAATGGTAGTATCCATGGCCTCTTTGATATAAGGATCAAGTTTGCCCTGTTTCATCAGGTATACGAAAACCTCCAGCTCCTCGTCTGTTGATTTTTTATCAAGATATCTTTTAACTAATTTTCTGAGGTAGTCTTCATTCATATTTACTGACTCTTATTACTAAGACAATAAAAAGAAGGAGTAGGGTAGCTAAAATTTTAAAAAAAAGAGTTTTTATGCGATGCTAAATGCTTTTACTATCGAATGCCATCTAAAATGATCATGAACAGGGTTAAAGAGATCCCGAATTCTTTTTTGATAGAAGAACTTAACAGTTTCATCGATTGAACCATGTGATTTTTTACAGCATTCCTGGAAATGTTTAGAGATTTAGCAACTTCATCATAAGTTTTTTCCTGTTCACGGCAAAGTTTGAAGATCTGACGGGTACGTTCTGGAAGTGAATCCATTGTTTTCCTTAAAAATTCAAGATATTCTTTGTGTAAAATATCTTCTTCTACTTCACTTCTGGTGTCAATGAAACTATTGATAACTTCTCCAATAGCTGCTTCCGAACGGAAAACAACTTTAAGGCTATTCAATGTATGGTTACGGGCAACGGTATAAAGATAAGCTTTGAATGATTTTACCCCCTGAAGGTAAAGCCTGTTTTCCCATATTTTAATGAAAACTTCTTGTGTAAGGTCTTCTGCCAGGGGGACAGAGTGTACAAATTTAATGATAAAGTTATATATAGGGCGGTTATACAGGTCGTATAAGCCGGCAAAACCACTTTCGTCTCCAGCAATGAGTTGCTGTAAAAGTATCCCCTGATCGTTTTGTATATGATTTGACAATGTTATATAGCCAGGATTTATAATCTGCCCGAAATTTAAGCAGGCTCCCGTAATCAAATCTAATAAAATATTTATGGTTATAAAATGGGGTATGGTTAATCTGACTGATTAAAATTTCGAATGATAAGCAGTCAGATTAAAATAGGATATGATTTTATTTTACAGCAACGTTTACTTGCTGAGGAACTTTTACATAGTATCCTGTTCCGTCATAAGGACGACGGCGTGGATTAGTTACACAGGCAGCAGAGCAGCATCCTTCTAACTTTGTACCGCATTCATCACACTGGGTAATATGCTCATTACATTCCGGATTAGCACAGTTGATCATTTTTGCAGTAGTTGTTCCGCAGTTATAGCATTTTGATACTATAGTAGGGTTTACTGAGTTTACATCTACTGCTATGCGATTATCAAATACATAACATTTTCCTTCGAAGTCTTCTCCACCTGCTTCTTTACCATATTTGATAATACCACCGTGTAATTGATAAACGTCATTAAAGCCGTGGTGAAGCAAAAGGGCAGAGGCCTTTTCACATTTAATTCCTCCTGTACAATAGGTAAGGACTTTTTTGTCTTTGTACTGTGCCAGTTCGTTTATTTTTTCCGGAAACTCTCTGAAGTTATCTATATCAAGTGTAATAGCATTTTTGAATCTGCCAAGGCTGTGTTCGTAATTTGAACGTACATCCAGGATGATTACATCTTCCTGATCAATCATTTCTTTAAATGCTGCGGGTTCAAGGTGTTTCCCCGTCTGCTCATTAGGGTTGATAATACTTGTGTCTCTTAAACCGGAGTGTACGATCTCAGATTTATAACGGCAATGCATTTTAATGAAAGAAGGTTCTGGAACTTCATCGATCTTAAATTCTGTCTTTGCAAAGCGCTCATCTGCATGAACGGTTTCCATATAGGTTTTACAAGCAGCTTCTGTACCTGAAACTGTTCCGTTTAAACCTTCGTCAGCAACGATAATCCGCCCGACAAGACTTAATGATTTACAAAATTTAAGGTGATCGGCAGCAAATTGTTCTGCATCTGCTATAGGACTATAGCAGTAGTATAGTATTGTATTGAATTTTTCCATAAAAAATTGATACCGCTGCAAACGGCGTTTAACAACTGCAAATTTAAGAATAAAATCTAAATACTTTGAAAATTGATTTAGAATATGGTTAGGGGGGCTTGGTGAGTATATATATAAGTAGTGTTAGTGGAAAGGGGAGAGGCAGGGGGAATTGATGTTCGGTAACAGTAGTTTAGGATAGGCTTGAACGACCCCTGATGCAGGGTAGATGTGGTTACGGAGAAGATGGTTTAGGTTCATGGTGAGGCATGCGCAGGTTAAATTAGTTCGCTAACAGGGGATGAAGTAAAGTAAAAGCAGTAAAATAACGGTTCGGGTCAGGCGAATCCAGTACAATTATAGTAGAGAAGTGCCACTGTAGTGTATTAGAACGACATTGAGACGACCTTGGAATGAGGTTAGAATGACTGTGGTCA
>NZ_JACHCG010000008.1 GCF_014200595.1 Pedobacter cryoconitis | reverse complement strand
TACTATGATGATTATAGCTTTCCGGACAATACTTTCGGTGAACCTGGTGATGGCCAGGTTGGCGCATTGCGTACCAAATCGCTGTTGACGGGAACCAGGGTAAATGTCTTGGGGTCTACTAAAATGCTGCTTTCAGTTCATTATTATGATGCTGAAGGACGGGTATTACAGACTAAGAGTCAGAACCATCTGGACGGGAAGGACATCATTGACAATACTTATAATTTTGCAGGAGAGTTGACTGCCAGTACAAGGAGTCATACCGGAAGCAGTACCGGGGTAGCAACCAACATTGCCAACCGTTATTTCTATGACCACATGGGGCGCAGGATTGCCACACTGGAGAATATCAATGGGCAGGGCGAGGTGGTACTGAGCAAACTGGATTATACCGAAACCGGGCAGCTGGTTAACAAACAACTGCACAGTGTAAACAATGGTGGTTCTTATCTGCAACAAACCAGTTATGCTTACAATGAAAGAGGCTGGCTAAGCAAAAGCCTGAGCAATGAGTTCAATTTGCAGTTGAAATATGAGGAGGGGTCGCAGTGGAACGGGAATATTTCGGGTCAGGTTTGGGGAAGAGGAGCTGGTAAATTGGACCATACTTTTACCTATAATTATGATAAACTGAACAGGTTAACCGATGCGGTATCACCGGGATTGGGAGAAAGTATCAGTTATGATGTGGTGGGTAATATCAAGACCCTGACCAGGGATGGAAAAGTGAATACCTATAGTGGTGGGTATACAGGTAACCAGCTGACTAAAATAACAGGCTTTACCAATAGCAGTTACGCTTATGATGACAATGGTAATCTAAAAAGTGACAGTGAGAAAGATATTAAGTTAACGTATAATTACCTGAACCTGCCGGAGACGGTTACAGGAAGTCAGAACATCAGTTATACTTATGACGCAACAGGAAATAAGCTGAGAAAAAAGGTGGGTAATGTGGTTACTGATTATATTGGTGGTATTCAGCACAAGACTGATGGTACAATTGATATCATTACGACTGAGGAAGGTATGGCCAGGAATAACAACGGGACATACAGTTATGAATATATGCTGACTGATCATCTTGGTAATAACCGGGCAACATTTCACAATCTTCCGGGGGTAGGGATTGAAGTTATGCAAAAAGATGATTATTTTGCATTTGGTTTAAGGAAAGAAGTACTGCGTGGATCGAATGATAACAAGTATCTTTACAATAAGAAGGAATTACAGGAAGAGTTAGGGGAGTATGATTACGGCGCGAGGTTCTATGACCCGGTGATAGCAAGGTGGGCAAGCCTTGATCCTAAAGCCGAAATAGATAGAAGGTGGAGTCCATATAATTACGGTGGTGACAATCCAATCAGTAATATTGACCCTGATGGGATGTGGCCGTTTCCGGTACGGATTCGATCTTTTGCACCGTTTAAAACATTTGGTGGGGGATTTGCAGGTGATAATAGAGGATACAGTACTTCGTTAACTGCCACATCTCGTGTAGCTCAATCGTTTACGGTTGATCCTGCCAAGGGATCATATACAGGATTGAAAACTAATTCCAGCCCCTCTGAACATCCGTGGTTAGGTACAGCAACTGCGAAAAATGATAAGGGTAGTATAACAAATTTTAAGTCTACTGAAAACAAGGACGGAAGTAATACTGTTTCCTTTACATCATCTTTAGCAGGTCATAACCCATTAGTAAAGGGGTCATCTGATATTGATGTGCATACCAACTTCAAATTAACTGAAAATGATAAAGCTGGCACATTACAAGTTAATGCTGTACAAACAGGTGATGCATTTCCTTCTGCTGAAACAATGATAGGGGATACAAAAGGGAATCAATTGTTCATAGGTGTAAGTGCGGCAAATGGAAATCCTTATTCCAGTCTTCCGGGTAACAATGACAGACCTATGATGTCAGCCAATTTTACAATTTCAATGGATAATAAAGGAACTTTTACAGGTGTTCAACAAGGTAATAAGAAATATACAACAGCTGAGTGGAATAAAATGAACCAAAATAAACCAACAGTACAACAATAGTATTATGAAAGTTATAAAGACAAATTGGATTAATCTTTTAGGCGTGTTTTTAGTAGTTCTTTTGTACGCTATTATCTTGAACTTAACAGATACAAGTATATCACACAACTTATTTCAAGCGATATTTGCAGCTTTAATATTAGTTTGCGGATATGGAATGATATTTTGGGGTATATTTGTAATTGCGTTAATAGTATTAGACTTGTTGCTGATTACACGAAATCAAAATAACCTTAAAGTTAAGTTATTAATAGAGTGGCTTATTGTTAGTAGTCCATTTATTTACTGGACAATGAGGTATAAGGAATGGATATTTTTAGTTGCAATTATTGCCTTTCTAATAACACAATTACTAAGGAAAAAACATATAACACGCGCAACTCATTGATCTGATGATTAAAAGAAGAAGCAGGAAGAGTTAGAGGAGTATGATTACGGCGCTCGTTTCTATGACCCGGTGATTGGGAGGTGGAACGTGACAGATCCTTTAGCTGAAATGTATGATCATTTGTCTCCGTATAACTATGGGATGAATAATCCAATACGATTTACTGATCCTGATGGTATGGCTGTAGAGGATCAGCAAGAGGATCCTCCTAAGAAGAAAACAATACAGTTGAAGGAGGTGAATATAACGGCTTCAAGAAGGACAAGTACTGCTAATATTGCACTTCCTTTAACAAGACCAATTTCTCTTCCAGGATCAAGAATAAGTGCTCCCACTTTACCGAATCCATTTTTTATATTTGTTGGTTTGCTATTGTGGCCAACAAATATGAACGACCAATCGAGTGACCACGTTACTCGAAACCCTATTGTTTATTCTGAGAAAACGGTAGAGGACTTGGAAACAGAATCAGAACCGATCAAGATAAAAAATAAGAAAAATAATAAATTTTACAAGAGAAAGGGTGGGATGACTCAAGCTGATAAAGATTATGATGCTTTAGGTTCCAATGTCACAGGTACAATTCCTGAAAAAAATGGTAGAATGGGGACATTGCCAGATGGTAGAAAAATTAATGTTAGAAATGGAAGCAGTACTCCTGGAGATGACCCAACATTACATGTAACGAATCCAGATGGTAGTACAATAAAATGGAGATATGAAAAGTGAAAATTTTAAAAAATGGGAACCAATAAATAATATACCTTCAGAACTATTTCTAGATAGTATAATAGATGATTATGGCGGTTTAACTATTGTTTTAAGAGGTGAAGATAGTGACGATACGATTTCTATACAGTTTGGCTTGTTTGTTTTATCTTACCAAAGTACTACCGAGACTTGTATACTTAAAAACTTAGATGACCATTTGGTGCTGAAATCAGCATGGCCATTGTTTATTTGTGAGGATTCAAATTATATTGATTTGTTAGTATTACAGAGTTATAAGATAATTGAGAACGAACCAACGCTTCATTATATTATTAAGCATGCAGATGGCATTATTGACATTGTTAGTACAAAAGTCCCAGATGTAAAATGGCAATAATCCGTTCATAGTTTCGCACCTTGAAAGTAAAATCTTCAATAAAAACTCCAACCAGTAAACTCAAATAAAGCGCCAACTTTACGGGAAAGGAAAGTTCTTTATAGCACTGAAAATTGCGGCCAGCAAATCCGGCAAACCTAAAAAAAGTTGCATAAAGGAGTACGATTACGGCGCTAGGTTCTATGACCCGGTGATTGGAAGGTGGAGCACGCTTGATCCGCTCTCTGAGAAGATGAGACGGCATTCTCCTTATAATTATGCTTTTAATAATCCGATTAGGTTTATCGATCCTGATGGTATGGCTCCCGAAGGACCTGGTCCTAAATGGTGGAGAACAACTCTGTTTGCGTTAAGACATCCTGTAGCAGCTATATCTATTGGCTCAGTTGGCAAAGGAGCAAGAAATATTTCTACTAATGCAGCACGTTTTTCAACAAGAGGAAGCTCATCTACAGCTAATAGTTCTGTTTTAAATGAACCAGCTGGAATGGGAAATCAAGGGAGTCAGGTTAATGCGTTTAGACATACCTTATGGCAAGCTACTATTACAAGCAGATTTGGAAGGGATGTAGCAAGTCAGGTTGGATTTGCTCATGAAGATAATCCTAATAGTAACTGGAGTGTAGATTATTCTAATAAATCTTTCAGTACCCTTGAGGGAGTAGATGAAAGAATTGATTTAACGAATAATGAAATTGGTAGATCAATCGGTGATGAAAATGAGGGAATGGATATGAAAGATCTTGCTTTAAAGGTTTTGGATACTTTTAAAACAGATGGATTATGGACGGCTAGTGAACAAGATGACGGTTCATTTAAAATGACTCGCACTAAAATAAGTAATCAGCAGTACAAATCTTTAAGTAAAGTTTTTAGAAAGTTAAATAATGATGGCTATTCTTTTACTGAGGAATTGAAACGTACAGCGGATGCCAAGAAAGAAACTGGATCTGCTATTAAATAATGAAAATATGTTAAGACACTATAGGATTTTGCTTTTAGTATTACAATTTGTAATTGTGTTAATTTCTGTATCATCATGTAATCAGGAAATTAATTTTGAACAGAATAAATGGAAGGAAAAAATCGATAATGTTTTTCCTTCTATATACCGGCCACAGATGCTTAATGATTTAACTACTAATCATAAACTGGTTGGATTAAGTTATAATGATTTAATCAAACTTTTAGGTAGCCCTGATAATACAAAGGATAATTTAATAACATATAGTATTATTGTTGACTATGGTAGTGATATCGATCCTATTTATTCGAAAGATTTGGAGTTTACTTATTCAAAGGATTCGATAATAACCTCTTTCAGAATAAAGGAATGGAAAAAATAGATATTGATTACCGAAACGTGTAAGGGAGTACGATTACGGCGCTAGGTTCTATGACCCGGTTATTGGAAGGTGGAACGTGGTTGATAAGCTGGCTGATCATCCACAACAGATTAATGTTTCACCTTTTGCCTATGCTGGAAATAATCCAATAAGTCGAATTGATCCGGATGGTAATTGTTGGCCTTGTCTGATTGAATTGGGTGTAGCGGCATATGAGGCTATTACTGTAACGCATGTTGTGGTTACAGGGGCTGCATTAACGGCAACGGCAATTACGATGAATGGCATTAATAGTTATTCAAGAAATAGGGATTACTCTGTTCAGGATAATACTAGTGTTTCTCGGCCTAAACTTCAGGCTATATTAAAAACGGAAGATACATCTAAGGCTAAAGATGACAAGGGTACTAAAAAAGAGAATAAGGTTAAACCTGATTCAGAAGCCGATGGTGATCACTCTACATTAAAGCGTTCTGAGGACGGTGAAATTACAAATACTGCTACTTATAAGAAAAACCCTCAAAATCCAAGTGGTTTTGATGAAGTCAAGAGAGTAGATGTTAAAGGTAAGCCCCATTTTGATAAAAAACAGGTACAGAAACACCTACGCCGCATGTGCATGAAAAAGATAAAGTGAGGCCGGCAAAACCAGAGGAATTACCAAAAAAGAATAATTAATATGGAACTAATAGATTGGATATCGAAATGGTATATTGATAATTGCGATGGAGATTGGGAGCATACATCTGGTGTTTTAATAGAAACATTGGATAATCCCGGTTGGTCTATCAAAATTGATTTGATTAATACTCCATTGGAAGGCAAACAGCTTGCCGAAGTATTTGTTGATAAGTCGGAAGATGACTGGCTAAAGATTTGTTCGGACGGGAAGCGTTTTATAGGCTATGGAGATGCTAATAAGCTCAAGCATCTCATAGAAAGTTTTAAGTCTTTCAGCCAATTATAGAAATGTTATGCAAAGTCCATCAGAAATGTTGGGCTTTGTTGTCTATATTGTTGTTTTTGTACCTGCAAGTTGTGTTTTTGGGTACCCAAAAACTACTTGCCTTCGCTTATGAGCGAAGGAGAAATGAAACCGTCGCAACTAGGTTTCTGCCCCATAGTGCTACTTACTGCCTTTTAAGAGTTCGTTCTTTTCCCGTTCAGCTTGCAGCAGGCGTTCATAAAGTTCCATTACTTTGTCCAGCGGGTTAAAGATACACTGGAAGTTAAAAGAACTCTGATCGTGAAAGTAGTTGATGATGGCATCTTCACTAAAGTTCTTGATGGCCTGAGGTGTAACCCCTAAAACCTTTGCGATCTTGCCAAGTGTTTCTTCTTCTACTGTTTCGCTTTGCTCGATCTTGGATATCGTCTGCTGGCTAATGCCTAGCTCAATAGCTAGGTGATCTTGTTTAATGCCCCTGATCTCACGTCTACGGCTGATCTTTCTGCCGATATGAATTGTTTCTGCCATAATGTTTATGTAAAAGGCTGCTATAAAGCAGCAATGTTGTTGTTGAAAAAATCCTTGAACTTCTTTTTGGTGAGCATGGTGTCAATGATCTTAAACACCACATTGCGGTCTTCCTCATCCAGCTGGTTGATCAGGTTGACCTGTTCAAAATTAGGCTTGTCCTGAATTGTAACCTCTACAGGCTGATTGTCAAAATGCACCACCTGGTCCATGGTCATGCCGAAGTATAATCCTGCTGCCGGTATCAGTCTTAAAGGAAGTATCCGGACTGTTCCCCATGACCTGTTGGAAAAACAAGAACTGGAAGTTTTGTATGAAAGTTATGCGGTCAAAGATGACCGGAGCCAGCGCAATAAAGTCATCTTGTCTTTACTGGTCTATCAGGGTTTGACTAGTCAGGAATTGCATCAGCTGAAGGCAGAACATGTTAGGTTAAAAGAAGGAAAGGTCTATGTCCCGGCAACAGGAAATAGTAACAGCAGGATGCTCAAACTGGAAGCTTTACAGATCATGGAACTGTATGAATATATCCATATAACCCGTTCTAAAATCTTTGCTAACAGAATAGCAGAACGTTCCGGGAGAAAACCTAAAACAATGAAACCAGCTGAACAAACCAGTCAGTTGTTCATCAGTATGAATGGTTGTGAAAATATCAAAAACAGCTTATATCACCTGAACCAGGCTTTACGCAGGCTGAACCCTAAATATAAAAATGCAGTACAATTTCGTCAAAGCGTGATTACCGAATGGTTGAAAGAAAAAGACTTACGGACAGTTCAATATATGGCATGGCATAAATATGTGAGCAGTACCGAATGCTATCAAACCAGTAACCTGAAAGAGGCTTTAAATAAACATCATCCACTAAAATAAATAACCAGGTTGAATACATACCTGAATACCTTTGTAATATGAGTGAGTATAAACCCATAACCATATCTGATGAGCTAATCATCAATAAAATCTATCTAGTCAGAGGTCAGAAAATAATGAGGATCGTGATCTTGCTGAAATGTACGGGGTAGAAACCCGTGTATTGAATCAAGCTATCAAGCGGAATGAAAAGCGCTTTCCCGCTGACTTCATGTTTCAGCTGAGCGCAGTAGAGTTGTCAGATTGGAAATCACAAAATGTGATATCCAATAAAGAGAAAGTGGGCTTACGGAAGCTTCCTTATGCTTTCACTGAACAGGGGGTGGCGATGTTATCGAGTGTGCTTAACAGTTAAACGGCTATAGAGGTAAATATACAGATCATCAGGATATTCACCCGGGTCAGGCAATTGTTAACTGATCATACAGAACTACGCCTGGAGGTAGAAAAGATCAAGAAAAAGTTAGACAATCAGGACAAGAATATGGAAGTTGTATTCCAGTATCTGGATGAATTACTGGAAAAGAAAGATGATCCCAATACTGGTAGAATCAAAATCCAGCCAGCTCGCAAGAGCTCGCTTTTCTCTGTCTTTTGCTGTCCTTCCGTTCACTCTGCTGCCGGAGAAACCGGCCCGAAGCTAAATAAGGTAATACACATTATAAACGCAGCAAAGTAATAAATGACTTTGGTTAAATCCCAGTGCTGGTATTATAATGGGTATTATATTAAATAGCCGCTCGTCCCACCCACGGCCACCGCTCTCGTTCCAGCTCATAGCCAAAGTGCTTTCTGAAAAAGAAGTTGTAAGCCAGGCTATCGGCTTTCACTGCCAAACAGTGCAATAAACAAGTCTCCGGCTGTCGACAAGACATCGCCGACGTTAAGATATTACAAAAGTTAATAAAATATAAAAAAGGCGATTTTCTTGACACTACCGATGAATATTAAAGAGATGTAAATAATTGAACAAATAAGCCCAGCTATCCGCCGGGCTTATTTGTATTACTCAATAAATAATTGATTCACCACATATAGGGTCTTGGTTCCATTGTCATAACGGATCACCGCACTTGCCTTACCATCAGGATAAATCTTTCCTGTAATAGACGTTACGTTTAGCCAGGTACCACTGATTGTGTCATATACCTCTGCACTAGTGAAATTCTGGGCGCTATCTCCATATAAAGAGACAATATATCTGCCTTGCTTTACCTTGCCATAGTTGATACTGGTACCTTTGGTTTTTACAATTGCATCTGTTGCGGCCATTACTGGTTGTAGAGTAAGTGATCCCAGCATACAGCCAGCAATCATCGCATTGATCATTAATTTTTTCATAAGGGTAGGATTAGTTAGATTAATTCTAAATATATTGAAAATTATTTCATGATTTTCTATTAAAGAGATGTTATTTTTGTGAAAAGTACAAGGATAGTCAGAGTGACTGATAAAGATCATATATTTAGAAAATAACAAAAGTCAAATTTGCTGATCAGGCTATTGTTATTTGATGACATTTTTATTCATCCCTGCCTTCACTTCTTTAATTTCTATTTGCTGTTCCTTTACTTGCCTCATTAAGTCGTCAATTTTTTTACTTTGCTCTATTAAATGCAGAATCAATTCTTCCTGCTGTTTAACTAACATTTTGTTCAATTTCCCTAGTTCAATCCCATCTATCTCTATTTCTTTTGCGGTTGGAACACCGGGTAAATGTTTGTTCTTAAATACGTATGATTCTAACTCTGATAATGGCATGGGTGTGTATGAAGGCTCAAATACGTAATCTGGCCAGTTTTCAGCTTCTACTTTAATCTCCTTTGCTCTGATATTTCCATTCACCGAGAGTTTCTCTTTTGGGGTTGTGGTATCAATCCCAACGTTACCACTATTAGTAATAATCGATATGGGGCCTCCTGCAATTTCATTGGTGAGTTGTAGGTTATTTGTTCCTCTAGCCCCATAGCCGAACCAGGCACTTCTTACATCTGGCGTACTTGTTCTTGCGTAAAACTCCATATAGGTATGATCTTGCTGGGCGGGCTTTAATATAATTGCTGATTGTCCGGCGTTAACGACTATTCTGTTAGATGGTTCTGATAGTACAATTTTACTCCATGCAGACCACCCACTACCATTTAATCCATTGCGATAGAAAAGCCCATCGTTATTGAAATTCAGCTGATGGTTAAGGTCGCCTGTAGCATCAACCCAGGGAGCGACCGTAAGCATGGTTGTATATGTCCCGTTAACAGCAGGTAAACCTATAATTTCCTTTTGTTTAAAATCAAATCTGGCTACATTTCTAAAGTAATTGGGTAATTCGCTGATATTTCGCGTATCCGATACAAATAACTGAGCGGCTGTTTGTGCGTGAATAATATGAGTGATGAAAAGTAGGCTTAGAGTAATGATGGGATTCTTCATGTCTAGAGGTTGATTTATGATTTTTTTTATTGTAATAATTAAATATAATTTATTTTAGAATATTTATTGTGTTTAATATGTTTATTTTTGATTAGCTTTAGTTGTTTAATTTATCTCTAAAGATGAAAAAAGTTTTAATGATTTTAACAGCTATGGTGCTGTTTCTTTCTGCCAAATCTCAATCAAATACTGATCAAAACGGTATCAAAACAACAGTAACTAATGTTTTGTCTGCACAGAATGCGCAAGCTAAAAGATTTGAGATTATAACTTTAGGGTATAATTCTCACCACTGGCAAAAAGGCGGGGCTATTATTATTGAATTATTTGATGCCTATTATGCAACGGGATATGAAAAATATATAGTAGAAGCGGGGTATTTACAAGGTACGCCAGGTACTTCTCCAAAACTCCGCTTTGTAAACAGATACGGTTATTCCCATAATGGGAGAATAGTTTTGGGTACACCAACCGATATGGGTATTTCTTATGGTGGCTATCCCAATATGACCATGGCTATATATTTGGATATCAAGGAATATTCACAGTACCGTGTCCGCATTACCTATATGCAAGACAGAATCAACACTTTTACAGATCATAATCAGGTTCGTGTACAGGAAGACCCTGCCGGGGTAAATATTGAGGATTTCATGGCTCCTGATATGCCAGATGAAAATTTAATAACAGCGGGTCAGCTCACCGTTAGCGGAAGTGGGAATCATTATTTTCAAAATGGTAATGTAGGTATTGGAACCACTCAGCCTGATGCAAAATTAAGTGTAAAAGGAAAAATTCATGCCGAAGAAATTAAAGTTGATTTGAATATACCTGGCCCTGATTATGTTTTTGACAAGGACTATAGCTTATTGTCTTTACAAGAGACAGCTGATTTTATAAAAGCTAACAGACATTTGCCTGATGTCCCTTCTGCAAAACAAATGGAAAAAGAAGGGATTAATGTCAGTGAAATGCAAATGAAGTTGTTGCAAAAAATAGAAGAACTCACTTTATATGTTATCAGACAGCAAAAGATGATCGATAAACAGGCTGTGGATTTAAAGAAGATGCAGGAGCAGATTAATTCAGGGAAATCGAATAATTAAGATCAATAATTGTCAGTTCTTTGTTTTTTTAACGGCTAATTAAAAATATGACTATCTGTTTTCTATTTCAGAAAGCTTTTGGTAATTTGCGTCAATAATAGGACTCTCATGAAACTGCATATAAATAGTAAAGTAAAAGCTTATACCTTAACTGAGATCCTTGTGGTGCTGGTTATTATTGGTATCCTTGTTTTATTAGCTCTTCCAAATCTTATGCCTTTGATTACCAAGGCAAAAACTACTGAAGCCAAGCTGCAATTGGAACACCTGACAAAGCTGGAACAGACGTACTTTTATGAACATTCCAAATATACCACAGATCTGAATGAGCTTGGATTTATTCAGGAGAAGTTGTCTTCGGATGGAAAAGACGGAAAAGCTAATTATAAAATAGAGGTGACTGCTGCAACGAATAATACATTTACTGCTAAAGCAACGGCCGTTGCTGACTTTAACGGGAATGGTGTTTTTAATGTCTGGCAGATCGACCAGGATAAGAATTTAAAAGAGGTTACTCCTGACTAATGATGATTTTAACAGGTGCGATATTACTTGTTTTATGCACCATCACTTATCATGATTTTATGTATAGAGCGGTTTATTGGATCTGTTTTCCTTTACTAGCTTTACTATTCAGTGTTTATAAAATAAAGGCGGTTGGTTTTGCGGGTTTATTCATAGATATTATGTTTACCAGTGGATTTGTGCTCGTGCAGCTTTTAGTTTTATGGTTATACTTCTACATCAAATATAGAAAGCCTGTTAATCTGACGGAGGAATATTTGGGTTGGGGAGATATATTATTTCTACTTGCGGTCTGCTTCTATTTATCTCCGGTGAATTATATTATGTTTTATATAGTTAGCCTGATCATTTCTATTGGGTATGCTTTGATTGCAAGGTCTTTGGTGAAAAATGAAGAACTGACGATTCCTTTAGCCGGTATACAGGCCCTGTTATTTGTATTTCTGTTAATTGCAGAGAAGTTAATGCAGTTAAATTTCTATCAGGATACCAATATCACTTATAATTTATTACCTAATTAAATATGAGAAAATTATTAGTATTCGGCTTATTCTTCGCATTTCAATTTACTGTTGTTAATGCTCAGTATACAGGTTCTTTCTCCGTACAAGGAAGTGTCAATAAATTTTATCCTGTAATTTTTACTGATGGAAACTGGGGTAATAATAGAGCCACTGAACTAGAGATCGGAAGGTCAGACATTAATTTAAATGAAGGCTGGAGAGGGTCTCTAATCTCAAAATTCAGGTTTCATGATTTGGTTTGGGGAAACGGATCTGGCTTTGCTGACGTTGAGATGCAGGCTAATAATGGATATGGTGGAAATCTAGTGCCATTCATTGCAGGATGGAAGGATGCTAGTCTCAGCAATTCTACTCAGGACTTTATTATCTGGCTTAAGGGACAGACTTATTATAGCTATACATCTAATGTGCCACAAAAACCTGTTGTTTATGATGATGTGCAAAAGGCTTTGCCTTATCAGGAGGTAAATGGCCCGGCTCATATCTATAAAGAATCAATTGATAATTATGTGAATAGCAGAGGAAAAAGTACTACAGGATCCTTGTTTACACTTGATGGTGGTTTAAACTATATGGGTGGAGATCTTGGACTGGGTACATTCGACACTAAAGGGTATAAATTAGCTGTAAATGGAAAAGTTAGAGCTCAGGAGATATTAGTGGAAACCAACAACTGGCCTGATTATGTATTTCATAATGATTATCGCATGATGAATTTACCTGAGCTGGAGTCTTATATCAAAGAAAATAAACATTTGCCTGATATGCCATCCGCAAAGAAAGCCGAGAAGGAGGGAATAGGTTTAGGGGAAATGAACAGGCTGCTTTTGAAAAAAGTGGAAGAACTAACCCTTCATGTGATAGAGCTGAGTAAAAGATTAGATCAGCAGAACAAAAATAAATAAAATGACGGCTGTAATTAACCCTGTATTTATTCATTCAATTTCTAAAGAGCAAGCATGGAACTACCGTATAGTCCCGTTTCTGGTTGATGGAAATGCTATGTCTTTTTATTGTGATGCTGCTAGTCAGCACGGTGGATTAAAAGATGAACTTGAGATTATTTTGGGTAAGCTTATCTTTTTGGATGGGATTGATGCGGGAGAAGTTGATCGCCTGCTATCTACCTATTATTTTACTGAGGAAACAAGCGTAAATGAACCGGTAAAACAGCAGATTATTTCTACTAATGATGATTTTCTGGCTGCTTTGATTACAGAAGCGCGCAGATTGAAGAGCAGTGATATACATATTGAAACCTACGAGCAGAAATGTCGTGTCAGGGTGCGTATTGATGGAATGATGGTGGAACGTTATCAGATACAGCGGGATGATTATCCAGCTCTGGTCAACAAAATTAAGATTATGGCTAATCTGGATATTGCTGAAAAACGTTTGCCTCAGGATGGTCGAATTCACTATAAATCATCAAAAATGGCGGCTTTTGATATTAGGGTTTCAGTTTTGCCTACACTGCATGGAGAAAAAATTGTACTTCGTTTATTGAACAATAGCAGCGTTGATATTGACCTGAATACTATGGGGCTGTCAGAGATTGATATGCATCATTATATGCAGGGTATACAACGACCAAATGGTATTATTCTGATTAGCGGGCCAACTGGGTCTGGTAAAACAACTACGCTTTATGCTACGCTTAAGTTGTTAAACAAATCTACCCGCAATATTTTAACCATTGAAGATCCGATTGAATATACGCTGGAAGGAATTAACCAGGTACAGTTGAAAGAGAGTATAGGACTGGGCTTTGCTTCAGCCTTAAGGACTTTTCTGCGGCAGGATCCGGATGTGATTATGGTGGGTGAGATCCGTGATCCTGAAACGGCTAATATGGCAATAAGGGCTGCACTTACAGGTCACCTTGTGCTGTCTACTATTCACACAAATTCGGCCTGGGGAACAGTGTCCCGGTTAATGGATATGGGAATACCAGGATTTCTGGTCGCTAATACTTTAAATACGACTGTTGCACAACGGTTAGTACGTTTGTTATGTCCGTATTGTAAGACTGAACAGGATTTTGATCCTTTAGCTTATCCAACACAATTTAAAGCTCCTTATGCGGTTGCGAAACATTTTATAGCCAAAGGGTGTGGTGAATGCTACTATACTGGTTATAAAGGACGTAAGGCTGTTTATGAAGTTATTCCAATAGACACAGAATTAGCTTTTGAAATCAAACAGGGGAATTTGTATATTGACCCGTTATTAAAAACCAGGAAAATTAAAACACTTTCAGAAAATGCTTTTGCTTTGTTTGTAACGGGTGAAACTTCTTTAGAAGAAATATTTCCTTTATTGTTATCTATCTAAATGAAGAATAAAATTTCTGAACATCGCCTCATTTCTGTTTTCTTATTTTGCCTTTTTTTTGCCTTCTGTAGCCTTGCTAATGCGCAGGATAAAAATACTGAAAGGTTGAAGCAAATTGATGAACGATTACGTACCGTATCAGTAACTGTCCCAGGACTGAACCAAAAGGTACAGCTTTCGATGTCCGGAGCTTCTGCACAGGAGTTTCTAAGGGCATTAGCTCAGGTAAATAATTTAAATATCAATGTAGACCCACAACTTAATTTTAAGGTATATAATAACTTTAGAAACGAAACTGCAATCAATATATTGCTATTTCTTGCAAAAGAATATGACCTGGATATTAATATCATTGGTTCAATTATGTCGGTTACCAAAGTAGCGTCACCTCGTGTCGTTGTACGGCCTAAAGAGATCCGGGTAACCTATAGTGCTGAAAATAATAATCTTGGGTTTGAATTGAATGATGATAGTTTAAGTCTGGTTGCAAAGAAAATTAGTCAGCTCTCTCAAAAAAATGTAGTAGTACCTGTTAATCTGCTGGGCAAGAAAGTAACAGCCTTTATAGCGGCAGCACCATTCGAAACTGCATTGGAGAAAATGGCCTTTGCAAATGAACTCAAATTAAATAAAACTAATGATAACGTATTTATCTTTCAGTCACTGGGGGAAGGTGAAGAGTTATATATCAGTGGTGATAATGCCACGGCCGTTAAGAGAAATAACAGGCCTTCTGCGGGAGGAAATAATGGAGGAACTCCACAGGGTAACTTTAATGTTTCGGGGCGTAAGGATGCTGGTGGCCAAAGGTTGATTAGTGTAGATGCGCTGAATACACCAATCCTTGATCTGATTAAATCAACATCCATAGAAGCCGGGGTAAACTATTTTATCTATTCAGATATTAAAGGAAATGTAACTACTCATTTAAGTAATATTAGTTATGACAATTTTCTAACAGCACTATTGCAGGGTACTGAATACACTTTTAAAAAGGATGGGGGCATTTATTTACTTGGAGAGCGCAAACTTGAAGGGCTTAGAACTACACGTATTGTACAATTGCAGCACCGTTCGATTGATACTGTTCAGGTGATGATCCCAACAGAATGGAAACGTGGCGTGGAAATAAAAGAGTTCAAGGAGCAGAATACTTTACTTTTATCCGGGTCGGCACCTCAAATTAATGAGATTGAAAATTATATTAAGCAGATTGACAGAGTAGTTCCAATGATCCTTATTGAGGTAACTCTGGTAGATATACGCAAAGGTAAAGCGGTGAAAACGGGTATTTCGGCTGGTATCGATCCTACCAAAAAACCAGGGGGAAGTGTATTACCTGGGCTGGATTATACTTTTGGCAGCAGATCAATTAATGATTTTCTTTCCCGGCTGGGAAGTAATAGTTCTATAAATCTGGGAAGGGTAGCTCCTAATTTTTACTTGACGTTAAGTGCCTTGGAAACCAGCAATAATGTGGAAATCCGCTCTGTGCCGAAATTGTCAACTTTAAATGGACATAAGGCAAATTTAAGTATTGGAAGCTCACGCTATTATAGTCAGAGTACACAAAATGTAATCCCTTCTTTAAATGCACAAACAGTCGTAACACAGCAATTTACTGAGGTTAATGCAAACCTGGAGATTGATATCAGGCCAATTGTTTCTGGTGATGATCAGGTAACCTTGAATATTAGTGTAAATATCTCTGACTTTATAGGGAATCCGCCTGAAAATGCACCTCCTCCTAAGTCGACTAGTAAATTCACCTCAATTATACGTGCTAAAAATGAGGATATGATCGTGCTTGGTGGGTTGGAACGTACTGAAAATAGTGAAATTAGTTCTGGTATTCCTCTGTTATCAAGAATACCTGTGTTGAAGTGGCTTTTTAGCCGGCGTGAAAAATCAAATAGTAAGGTAGTTACGCTAGTTTTTATCAAACCTACAATCATGTACTAAGATGCTGTCTTCTGAATTAACAACTTCCTTAGGTATAGAATTAAAATGGCTGACTGATACCACATTCAGTTGCCGTTATTGTGTGTTGACGAAAAATAAAAACAGTTTAACGATCAATACTAAGAAAGTAATTGAAGGTTCTTTATCGACAATCATTGAATCGCTGCCCAGAAATTATCCGGTAGCATTAGCATTGTCAGGAAAGGGCACATTGCATAAAATTATCAATACTGAAGAGGGGGCTGGTGATGGGCAAATGCTCAAACATGCTTTTCCAGGAGTAGAAGCTGATGATTTTTATAGTCAGGTATTTGCTGATGAGACTATTGCTCTGGTGAGTATTGTGCGTAAGAGTGTGGCTGATCCACTATTAGAAAAATTGGAGCGTGCAGGGGTAAAAATATATAATCTAACGATAGGCGCTGTAGTAACAACGCAGATCTGGCCTCAGTTAGCTATAGTAAACAAAGAAATCCGTTTTGACGGGCATTCATTTACTTTGTCGGAAAATAAAACACTGTTGGACTACAACACGAATCCTGACTTTAAAAATGAACTTCTGCTTAAAATCGGAGATGAAAATATACCTGAAAACATTATCGTTGCCTATGCGGCTGCACTTCAGTTAATATTGCACGAGCGGTTATCACTGGTGAGCACAAATTCAGCTACTGTACAAATAGCCTTTATAAAATTTCTGGAACAGGCAAAGCTTAAAAAGCAATTGATGGTTTTAACTTTTGGTATGTTTTTTCTACTGTTGATAAGCTTTTTAATGTTCTCTTATTATAATTCGGAAAATTCAAGGCTTGTGCGTGAGGTTGGTAATCAAACAGCTTCTGCTGACCATTCGGAACTTTTACAACGTCACATTGCTGAAAATGAATATCTCATGAAACGTCTGGGGTGGAATGGAGGATATAATTATGGTTATCTGGTCAATGAACTTGGTTCAAGTGCACCTAACAGGCTTGTCTTAAAAAGTATCCTGATGAATGATTATAAGACTGATGAGGAAAAACGTAATATGGAACCCAATATCAGGATAACAGGAACTACCGATAATCTTGCAGCGGTAAATAACTGGATTTTTATTCTAAAGGAGAAGCCGTGGGTGAAAACTGTCAAACTGGTACAATATCAGCAAGAAGCTGAGAGTGATCTTTATCAGTACAATTTATTATTAACGTATTAAGTAATGTTTGCTCAATTAGATTTTAAGAAAAAACAGTTTTTGGTGATTGCATTCGCGGTATTCTTATTTTATATCGCCTATCAGTTCTCTTTCAAAAATGCTTTTGAGGCTATGCGTTTGAATAGCCAGCTTCAGAAAGATCATCGTGCTGAATCCGGGCAGAATATCTCTTATCCTCAGGTTGAGAGAAAAGATCAGTTTTGTGCGGCTATTATAAAGCGTTACAAGGTAAAGAAGGAGGATAGGGAAAACTATTTATGGCAAAGTTTGTCGGGAATGGCGATGGCAAATCATGTTGAAATAAGTTTTGCGCAGGGAAATCCAGCTTTGGCTGATACTTCAGCTTTATCCAAAGGATCAGTAACGGACCAGTTTAGCTTTAAAGGTAAATATGTGGATATCGTTCGTCTTTTAGATACAGTTAGTAAAAGTTCCGGGATTGGTAAAATTCATATGCTTAAACTGGAAAGTCCTAAGAGGGAAGATAAGAAGGAGATCGTCAATAAGTTAACGTTGGTTTTGGGTTTGAAGGGTTTAGAGGGGTGATGAGATTTAACTTTTACAATTAATAGTATGAAAATACATTATTCACTTATTGCAGCTCTTTTATTAAGCAGCACTTTTTATGCTGCGGGGCAAACCAATAAATTATTACCAGATGGTAATGTTGGTATAGGTACTACAAGTCCGGAGGGAAAATTACAGATTATAGGAAATGAGGAAGATCCGAATGGAAAAACTTTGATCATAGGGAATTATAGTTCAACTAATTTAAGATTAGGTTATAATGCTGATTATTCGTGGTTACAAGGACATGGCGGCAGACCTTTGTATATTAATTATTTAGGTAATAATGTTGTTTTTAATTTAAGAGGTGGAAATGTTGGGATAGGTACCGCAGCCCCGGAAGGAAAATTGCATATTGTAAATGGGGATGGGACTGGTGTAAGTTCTCTGGTTATAGGGCCTTATGATTCTTCAAACCTAAGGTTTGGATATAATCCTGGTTATACGTGGTTACAAGCGAACGGTGGCAGGCCTTTATATATAAATGAGTTAGGGAACGATGTGATTTTTAACCTAAATGGAGGAAACGTTGGAATTGGTATCGTATCCCCTAAAAACAAACTTTCAGTAAATGGGACAGTAAGAGCAAATGAAATTAAGGTGTCAACTGAGGATTGGCCGGATTATGTGTTTGAAAAGCAATACGAACACAAATCATTGACAGAACTTGCTGCTTATATAAAATTAAATAAACGTCTCCCGGAAATGCCTTCTGCTAAGGAAGCAGAGACAAATGGTATTGAGTTAGGCAAAATGAATAAACTATTGCTGAAGAAAGTTGAAGAATTAACCTTGCACTTGATTGCTCAAAATGAAAAGATTAGCAGGCAAGAGTCAGCCCAGGCAGAACTCAGAAAATTGTTTTTTAAAATGTCTAAAGAAATCAAAAGAAGCAGGAAGCCTTTATAGCTTATTTAATTTTAAGTTGGTTATTTTTTATTCTGTAGTTACAAAAAGTGTTTTTTAATAATATTATATTTAAACCATGAATAAGTGTTTGCTCGTATTGGTAGTTTTATTGTTTTTGCTAACTGGTTGCAAAGATTTTATTGAGCCTTCTTTAGGTGGCAAAACGGTTACACTATTAGCACCAGGCGATAAAGTGGAAAGTAATAATTACGACCAGACTTTTTGGTGGGATACCCATGATGATGCATTGAAGTATCGTTTGCAAGTTGTAAGCCCAAAGTTTGATAGTGTCACCAAGTTTATAGTGGATACGCTGACAGTTGGTAATAAATTTCTTTCCTCGCTTGAACCAGGGAGGTATGAATGGCGGGTAAGACCGGAAAATGGTAGTAGTAAGGGTGAATACACGACCAGAAGTTTTACCATTTATGCTTCTTCAATTAAAGAACAGTCTGTACAGCTTTCTCTTCCTTTAACGGGTTTACTGACCAATAAAGGTAGCCAGCGGTTTGAATGGCTGAAGTTATTTGGGGCTGAAAACTATCGTTTGCAGATAGATAATAATAATTTCGCGGATGAAACCAAGCTTACTTTAAATACGGTAACGACTAACGTAAGTTACATTCAGCAGATCCCGGCTGATGGAACTTATCAGTGGAGAGTGCGTGCAGAAGCTGGTGCCGAAAATTCAAAATGGTCGGCTGTACGATCGTTTATTTATAGCACTAAAATTCCTGATAAAGTAGTACTGTCTGCTCCTGGAAATAACCTGAGTGTTCCAAAGCCGGTGACCCTGGTATGGAATGCGGTAACTGATGCTGATAAATATGAATTGAGAGTATGTAGAGGTGATACTTCAACTTTGTTCAACAATACCTTCCCAATGACGTTAAGTGCTACTTCGTATGCTTTTACTGAGGGTGAAAGTAATGTTAAAGTTTTCTGGAAAGTGCGTGCAATAGACAAAGCGGGTAACAAAGGTCCATATAGCGAGTTTTTTAATTTTACAATTCAATAAAATAATATGAAAGGGAAAAAGTTCACCTACCTCCTGATTGTCTGTGTTGCGGGGGTATGGGGTATCATTTTTTACCGGATTTATGCGGGTCTTGGTCAGGAAGATGAGCTGCCTGTTAGTTCAATAAGCAGGGGAAAACCTGAGTATTTTAAATTGATTAATCATGAGACGGACAGAGAGGTCTTGAACTTAAATTATCGTGATCCTTTTGCTGCGATGACATCCGCTGAGGTAAAAAATAGTACAGATCCACTGGAAGCTTCACATCAGGTTAAGGTTTTGTCTATGCCAGCAACACCAAAACCTATGGTAAACTGGTCGGCTATTCAATACACGGGATATATTAATAATCCGAGTACCAAGAGCCGCATTGCTATAATTATGGTGAATGGTAAGGAAGGGATGCTGACTGAAGGACAAAGCCTGGGTGGGCTTAAGTTGATCAAGCATGCCGGAGATTCGGTTAAAGTCCAATATCAAAATAGTACAAAATATATTAGCTTAAAATAATATGCGCATTTATCTGCTTGCCTTATTTCTGATCACTGCGCTCGTATTTCCTGCGAAGGCACAGAAGAAATTCTCCTCTTATATAGAAAATTATCAGCATACAATTAATTATGCAGATCATAAAGTCACTTTACATGTGCTGCCAGCTGATCGTACACTCAAGTATACAGATTTAACTAAATCATACTATTGGTATAGTAGTAATCAGATTAAGATTACACAGGGTGGCTTTAGCGGGAAATTATTACATGGGCTTTATAGTAATTACTATGAGAATAAGAATTTACAGGAGCAGGGTAATTTTAATATGGGACTGAAGTCTGGCGAATGGAAAAACTGGACGGAAGATGGGAAATTGATTAGTGATGTGAATTTTATAAATGGAGTACCTGAGGGTGATTTTTACAAGTATGATAACCAGGGGAAATTAGTAGAGAGAGGAAGGAATGTTAATGGTAAAGTGGATGGGGATTTCGTGAAATATCAGGGGGATAGCACGCTTTCTGTTCGGTATAAAAATGGAATTGTAGTCCCGGCAAAAGTGAGGTCAGCGAAGAAACCTGGCTGGATTAAGCGATTCTTTAAAAAGAAAATGAAGTCTGAAGATATTATAAAACCTGTTTAGAAATAAGATTATGATTAAAAAAATTATCGCACTCAGCATTACAAGTTTGTGTTTTTATCTGAATGGATTTGGACAGCAGACTACTTTTACCCAGATTACTAAGGGGGGAGGAGCAAATGATTTTGACGGATGGGGAATAAACAGGGATGTTAAGATAGATCCAAGACCTTATTCTTCTCCAGAGGGAAGTACCTATGTAATGAACGCGCATAGAGGACTAACTCTTTCTGCACATTCTGTATATGGGGGGATCAGGTTTTATAATCAGGGATATCCGATTGGGCCGTTGGAACCTTCAACCGGAGCAACAATGGTGATGAGTATCACTAGTGGTGCTGTTGGTATTGGTACGGTTAATCCAAGGGTTCCCTTTGACATTGGTACAAATATTAGTAATGGCAAGATAAGCGCTGTTTTAGGGCGCCTTCCTGAAGGAGATACTGAAGGTGAAGGTACTTTTCTTGGTGTAAGAGGATATAATACGGATGTAGTTGGAGGTAAAAGTTTCTCATTTGAGCATAGTTTCTATGGTATAACAAATAGCTCTATAAATTTCTCTCGTGGTGGAACTGTAGATGATGGTTTCATTGCTTTTAATACGCATAAAAATACTGAACAGATGCGGATTGATGCGTATGGAAACGTTGGTATCGGCACTACAACGCCGACTGCAAAACTATCTGTAAATGGAAACTTATGGGCTACGGAGATTAAGGTTGCCGCAACTAGTCCATGGCCAGATTATGTTTTTGAGCCTTCTCATGAGAAATTATCCCTAACTGAGCTGGAAATTTTTATTAAAACGAATAAGCATTTACCAGAGATACCAACAGCAAAGACGATTGAAAATGATGGAATTAATCTGGGGGATATGAATGCCAAACTGCTAAAAAAAATAGAGGAGTTAACACTTTATGTAATTGATCAGAATAAAAGATTAGATGTTAAGGACCAGGAGATTAAAGAGCTGAGTGAGTGGAAGAAAAAAGTTGCATCTCTTGAAGAGAAGATGGATAAACTGTCTTCCTCACTAAAGAATTAGAATATATCGCTCAAATAAATAATTATATAAATTCATTAAATATCATGATTAAGAAAATTATTGCTCTCAGTATTACTGGCTTGTGTTTTTGCATGAATGGGTTTGGACAGCAAACAGGTGATTTTAGTAATACTACTGTTAAAGTAGGTGATCTCATTGTGGGTTATGGGGCAGATGGCTATTACGGATGGGGACTAAATAAAAATAAAGCGTTTGATAGCCGGCCGAATTCTGACAATTCAAATGCTTATGTGATTAATTATCACACAGGATTAACTCTCTCTGCACATTCTGTATATGGAGGGATACGGTTTTATAATCAGGCTTACCCAGGTTTGCCTTTGGATCCAGCTACAGGAGCAACTATGGTGATGAGTATAACTAACAATGCTGTTGGCATAGGAACAACTAATCCAAGGGTCTTGTTAGACGTTGGCGGGGATATTAGTAATGGGAAAATTGGTGCTGTTCTAGGGCGGCTTACAGAAGGTGATCAGGTAGGTGAGGGGACATTCTTGGGAATAAGAGGATATACATCAAGGTATGACCCCAATATTGTTGGTGGCAAAAGTTTTGCGCTTGAACATAGTTTTTATGGCGTAACTAATAGTTCTATCAACTTCTTTAGAGGTGGTGGGAGTGAAGACGGATTTTTGGCTTTTAACACAGGGAAGAATGTTGAAAGGTTAAGGATTGATAATAAAGGTAATATTGGTATTGGGACTACAACACCGACTGCAAAACTATCTGTAAATGGAAATTTATGGGCAACGGAGATTCAGGTTGCTGCAACTAATCCGTGGCCGGATTATGTTTTTGAGCCTTCACATGAAAAATTATCGCTAACTGAGCTGGAAAATTTTATCAAAATAAATAAGCATTTACCAGAAATACCAACAGCAAAGACAATTGAAAAGGATGGGATTAACCTGGGCGATATGAACGGAAAGCTTTTAAAGAAAATAGAAGAATTGACCTTGTATCTGATTGATCTTAAAAAGGATAATGATATGTTGAATAAAAGGGTCAAAAAACTTGAAAATAAAAATTAACATGAAATATATCTATTTATTAGTTTGCTCTCTGCTATTTATAACGGGTATAAAAGGTCAAACAGTATCCGGGCCTGCGGGATATCAGGTAATCAGTTTAGGAGATAATGGTATTGGTGATTTTACCAGTTCGCTAATTTTATTACATGAGGCTTATAATGGTACTTTATTACCTTTTAATAATGCTGTAGGAACTATTACAGCCTATAGAGGTAATACTGCGGCTTATCAAAGAGTAGGCATTGCAAATGTAAACACAAGTTCGGCTTATGGCAGTAATTTGGGTTCCCTTCAATCTTACTCTGGAGATTTACCATGGAAACTTAAAACCTGTATTTACAAAGGGAAAAAATATATGGCTCTTGAAGTTCCTTATGCACATGCTTATCATAATTGGGGATATCAATTTTCAGGTTGGACCAATTCAAGCGCAGAAAATTTAAAAGTTGTTAGTTATATGGTGAAGGGAGTTCCTATTAATCAAGATTTGATTAGTGATATTCAGGACTTTGATTCTAATATAACAGAAACGAATAATGTCAAAGACATGAATCTTTTTGGGAATTTAAATATTGGTACAGATGTTACTGTACCAGGATATCAGCTTCAGGTAAAAGGTAAGATCCGCTCACAAGAGATCAAGGTCGAAATGGACAATTGGCCTGATTATGTTTTCGAGCCTTCGCATGAGAAATTATCGCTAACTGAACTGGAAAGTTTTATCAAAACAAATAAGCACTTACCAGAAATACCTTCCGTTAATACTGTTATAAAAGATGGAATCAATTTAGGGGATATGAATGCGAAACTGCTAAAGAAAATAGAAGAATTGACTTTATATGTTATCGAATTGAAGCATGAGGTAGATGATCTCAAAAAGGAGAATAAACTCAAATAATCTAGTAATACTTATAATGTTAAAAGCCGGAGCCTTGTATTTTGCTATTGTAGTGGCTTTTTTTATTGCTATAATTACCGCTTCGCTAATTATGCTGGCTGCACATTTCAGGACTTCTTATATGAAGGAAATGCGTTATGCCCGGCTTTTAAATAATCTAAACTCTGGTGTAGCCTATTTGCTCACAGATGGTGATATGCCTACCCCAAAAAAGGAAATAGATTTGTTTGGTAAGCAGTCTGATAGCGTGATTATTGAACGAAAAAATTGGGGCGTGTATGATCTTGCTGTAGTCAGAGCGCATATACTCGGTGATACAATAGGTAAGGTTTTCTTTACCGGAATAAATACAGAGAAAGATTTGGATGTATTATATCTGAGTGATGAGGATCGCCCTGTTTCGGTAAGCGGTAAGACCCTGTTAATTGGGAATGGAATGTTGCCCAAGGCGGGCATCAAGCAATCTTATGCGGAAGGCAAACCTTATACTGGAATTAAGCAATTACTAGATGGGAAAATTACATCAAGCAACCGAACGTTGAAAGGGTTAAATAATAACATGGTTAAAGAGCTGGAATCAAAGCTCAAAACTAATGGGAAATTATTGGAGACATTTAAGCTAGCGCGGCTGAAAGTTTCTTTCAAAGATTCCACAAGGATTTTTAAGTTGCTTCCTGGAAAAAGAATAGATGGAGAGTTAACCGGTAATATTATTTTAATATCAGATACGTCTGTTGTGATTTCTGCAACAGCAAAGCTTAATAATGTACAGGTATATGCGCAGTCAGTTACAGTGGAATCTGGTTTTAAGGGAAAGTGCCAGATTTTTGCGCGTGATTCCGTGGTGGTTGGTGATCAGGTGAGTTTTGATTATCCTTCAACGATAGGGGTGGTGCGGGTGGCTGGTGCTGTAGATCAGCCTTCGATAACTTTTGGCGAAGGCCTGCTGTTCAATGGAATCATTTTTAGTTATGAGGATAAGAGAAGTCCTATGCAGACCCTGATTAGTTTTGGTAAAGGAAATAGATTGAATGGTGAATTGTATAGTACAGGTCTTGTTAAGGTGCAGAAAGGGATGTTTATAGCTGGGAAGGTTTCCTGTAACCGGTTTATTATGCAAACACCAGTTACCCTATATGAGAATTTTTTGATTGATGTGGTTTTTAACCGCAAAGCCAGGAGCAAATATTATATGAGTTCGAGGTTATTCGAAGGGCAAGCTAAGGAAAAAGGAGTACTGGAATGGTTAAAGTAAAAATACAGGCGTCAACTTTAATTGAGGTGTTAATTGCTATGGTGATTATCATGATCGTTTTTACGCTTGGTATTAGAATATTTACTAATGTTTTATACAGCAGTCCTGCGTCAAAAAAGATACTGGTACAGCAGCAGTTGGATGTCTTTTCTAAGGATGTGCAGCGAAATGGACTTGCTGAACGGCCAGAAATGATGATCGATAGCGTGCGTTATCAGTTTAAAATTGATAGTAATAGCGCGAATGGATTAAAACATCTGGAAATTATTGCGAGCGAGTATGAGCAGCACTTGGGAAGTATAGAGGTTTTATATAAAGGTAAGAAACATGAAGAGTAAGGTGCATGCTTTTACATTGATGGAGATTACGGTTGCGATGTTAATTTCCGGGTTAGTAATTACCATTTGTTATACCGCATATGGATTGATTCAAGGCTATTATATCCGTTTTGGAGAGAAGAATAAAACGTCATCTCTTGTGTTGGATTTAAAACATGTGCTGGAACGGGATTTTTTCAAAGCTGTACATATTATCAGAACTGAGAATGGGTTTGTTGTACAGCAGGATAGTTTAGTTGTCGATTATATTTTTAATGATAAACAGGTTTTGCGACAAATAGAAAGTCTGCATACGGATACATTCGCAATGCCAGTACAGAAGATTAATTTTTATTTTGAAGGCCGTGAGGCACAGATCACTGATACTGTGGATAGAATCAATTTGGAATTACAAATGAATAAAGATACGCAAGTGCCGATACAAGTTAATAAATGTTATAGTTCTGTTGATTTATTCAGATAGTTATGGGATCTATTGATATTTCCAATTTTAAACAGAAACCGAAAAAAATAAGTGAGGGGTCAAAGTCAGGTATACTGGATTTTTTGAACCGTGATATTTCTTTTGGAGATGGACAGTTACCTGATAAAAAGAAAGAAGCTTTTTATAATGAGCTGGGGACATTAACAAGGTCTGGTATTGATATTAAGACAGCATTGGAGCTAACGAGCAGTTCTTATACTAAGCCTAAGGATATTGAATTGTTTAAGAAGATTCAGGAAGCTGTAGTTGCGGGACAGTCTTTATCAGAAACGTTAAAAGATCAGGATAAATTTAGCAGCTATGAGTATTATAGTGTGCGTATCGGAGAGGAAACCGGCAGACTTGGTGAAGTTTTAAGTGAGCTGGCAAAATATTTTAAGAGTAAGATTTCGCAGCGGCGCAAGATTATTGGTGCAATTACTTATCCTATGCTGGTATTGAGTACTTCTTTTGCTGCGATATTTTTCATGATTAAGTTTGTAGTTCCCATGTTCGCGGATGTATTCAAACGTTTCGGTGGTAAGCTACCTTATCTTACTGCTTTGATTGTAAGTTTTTCGGATTGGTTTGACCGTTATATTTACGTTATGCTTTTTGTTGTTGTGGCTTTAATCGGGGCCTATCTGGTTAGCCGGAAACAGCCTTGGTTTCAAAGATATTCAGCAATGGTTATTCTAAAAATCCCACTTGCAGGTGATATTGTGAAAAAGATCTATCTGGCTCGTTTCGCGAATACAATGCGGTTGTTAACAGGTACGAATACGCCGCTGTTACATGCGCTGGGAATGGTTAAGCAAATGATCGTTTTCTATCCGATAGTAGAATCTTTAACTCAGGCAGAAAAGGATATTCTGCATGGTAGCAGTTTGTCTGAAACACTTGCGAAACATGATTTTTATCCGGTGAAATTTATACAGATGATCAAGATCGCAGAAGAGGTCAATAAGCTGGAATATTTTTTCGAACAGCTTTCTACCCAGTATACGGAAGAGGTGGAGTATAAGACGAATGCAATCAGCGGCTTGCTGGAGCCTTTGATTATTATCTTTTTGGGCATGGCTGTAGGGGTAATTCTGATTGCGATGTATTTACCGATGTTCCAGATGAGTAACAGTTTTTAAAAGAAAGTTGTTGTTGGAGAGATATTTTGGCAAGTAGAATTGTATTGCTTAAGAGGTTGTTTTTCAGTAATTAGGAGTTGTTGTTTGGTTTGAATTTATTTTTTTAAAACAATATATTTAGATTATTTAATAATATATTTACATATAAGGAATTTATGCTTTAATCCAAATATGAAAAATATTAACCTCTATGCCTATGTGTTAACTGTAGGTGTTTTTTTTGGTCTCCATTATAATGCTTCAGCTCAGTTTGACTATAATAAAATTAATATTGCATCTCCTAATGCAGCCTCTTTAGGAAAGTTCGGGGATATCCCCGTAAATTATCATACTGGAATTCCACAAATTAATGTTCCACTTTATACGATAAAAGATGGTACGCTGGAAATGCCAATTTCTTTGAGTTATCATGCAGGTGGAGTTAAAGTTGCTGAACAAGCCAGTTGGGTTGGTGCTGGCTGGGCTTTAAATGCAGGTGGTGTGATTACCAGAAGTGTTAGAGGAATCCCGGATGAAGCTAGGAATACAAATAGAGGCGAAAAAGGTCATCTTGAGGATTATGGATTTAATAGCTTTTATTTACAAACAGAAACAAGTGATCCTTTAAAAAATTTCAATTATAGTGACCGGCAAGTCGCAGACGGAATTTATGATGCTGAGCCTGATCTGTTTTCTTTTAATTTTAACGGCTATTCTGGAAAGTTTTATTTTAATGACGACCGTAAACCAGTTTTAGTTTCAGGAAATGAAAATCTTAAAATTGATTATTTTTATAGATTACCAGTAAGTTCACCTGCTTTTGAAGACAAGAGCATACAGGGGTTTTGTATAACCACAGGTAATGGGACTAAATATTTTTTTGGTAAGACTGACGTAAATCCTCTGGTTGAAGGCATTAATCCCGTAGAAATGTCGATACCATTTGATCTCTCGAATGGTGTCTCGAGTGATAGAGTAGTTTCAAGCTGGTATTTAAAGAAGGTGGAATCTGCGGATAAGTTATCTTCAATTAACTTAATTTATGAGGCAGAAAATTATAGTAGTTATTCCTGGTCTTACTTTCCTATTACAAGCGAACCGAGAGCCGGCGATAATGGTTATGCTATTTATAAATTATATATTCTTGGTGTAAGGTTGTCAAAGATAGTTTTTAGTCAGGGAACAGTTCTTTTTGCTGTGGCAAATGAACCCAGGCTGGATTTGGTGAGTGGAAGTTTGACTGATGGTGACCCAGGAAAGGAATCTCCAAATGTTGATGCAAAAGCATTGAAACAAATTAGTATTTCAAGTAATAGTCATACATTAAAAAAAATATCATTTTATTCCAGTTATTTTAAAGATGATAATACGCCGCTTATCGGAGTTTCTCTAAATCTAAGTTCTGATACTAAAAGACTAAAATTAGATAGTATTTCTGAATCGGGAGCTGATGGGACGGCTCTCAAACCATATAAGTTCGATTATTATAGTAGTTTTTTGCCTAGAAGGTTATCTTTTGGATTTGATCACTGGGGGTTTTATAATGGCGCATCTAATAGTACAGTTTTACCAACCTTAACCCGGGATACTTATGATGTTATATATCCTAATGGTGCGAATCGTGAATCTTCCTGGCCTGCTATGCAGCAAGGTGCGTTGAATAAAATAACTTATCCAACTGGAGGAATTGCTACTTTTGAATTCGAAGCAAATAGGGCTAAAGTAAATGCTGTGAGGTATAATCTCCAATATTTTCAGCAGTATTCTGTGGGCTTTAGTGGAAATCCAAATAATGAATTTACTAATATTGCTTTTTCTGGAAATGAAAAATATCAGATCATATTTTCAAATACACAATGCCAAAATGGTGTTAACTGTACTGCGTCGTATAATATTTATCAAACTGTAGGCGGTAAAGTTGTTGCCAGTGGTGGTGCTGCGGCGGGTAAAACAAATACTTCTATAATCTCTATCCCAGCTGGTAATTATAATGTGAAGATGTATAGAGATGGTGCCTATTCCGGTACAGGTGCTACAATTACGATTTCCAAATATGTAGCTGCTGCGGTTCTTGATCCCATTGTAGGTGGTTTGAGAATAAAAAAAATAACTAAAGATGGCCTGGATAACTCTTCAGCGGCCGTATCAGAAAGCTACAGTTATGAAGATGCCGGAAGGTCATCTGGTATTTTATATGAAAGACCTTATTATATTACTGCGTTAAGGAATAATCTGGTAGCCAAATTAGGTTTGGGTGGTAGTCAGGATTTTCCTGAAGGGTGTGTGTTTTTTCCAGGCTCGTCAATTCCAGGCGTTCCGGTTGTTATTTCTCCTATGAGTTCGGTACCTATGTCAAATGTTCAGGGGAATCATATGGGGTATGCAACTGTGCGGGTTGATCAAGGTTCAAAAGGGTATAGTGTGTATAGATATTATAGTCCAAGCCTTTTTGAAAATAATATTGATGATGTAGCTCATCGTAATGTAATATCAAATGTTTGTGACCCTAATAGCCCGAATTTCCCAACAGTTCCGGTACACTTTGAATTTGAAAGAGGTGAGTTGAAAAGTGAATATCACTTTGATAGTAGCGATCAGCTTTTAAAAAGTACTAACTACAGATTTTCTTTCGATAGCACTAAGGTCTATACCCCGGCGCTAATTGTCAAGGATGTAAGAGGATTGGCTTATACCTCATCAGAATATCAGTTGAGAGGGTATTGGAAAAAATATATTATTAAAAATGAGACGACAATAGATAAAAATACATTTAAAGCAATATATAACAGTGATACTACTTTTTTCAATAGTCCTTATCACAGATCCCAAACAAGAAAAAGTGTTGATCAGTCTATTGGTGGTGTATTGTCAGTAAATTATAAATACGCATTAGATTTCAGGGTACCGGATGCTGATGCAATCTCAGATGGATGGGATACTTATCAAAGTAGTTGCAGTAGTTGTCTGACAGAATATATTAATAAAATTTCGGCTCCTGGAGGAGGGACAAGTAATAACAAAAAATTATACTATGTAGCATATCGGGTTTGTTTTGCAAAAGCCAGAAAAAGTTATGTTGATTACCAGATCTTAAATTTTACCGGTCCGGATAATAATTTCGCTAAAACTCATCTCATTGCCAAAAATAGTGCAGGTTCAGAACTCAAAACCATTTTAGAAATGCAGGATCAGTTTATCAATCCTGTGGTAGAAGTGGCTAATTTTAATAATGGTAAATTAACTGGTGCATCTTTTAATACTTTTTCACTGGAAGCAGGTACTTCAAATCCATTTTTGGCGTCTGTCAGTACAATTCCCTTGCTTTTTCCTATTTCGAGTACATATTCTGTGTCGGGTAATACCAATGGGGTTATCACAAAAGATAATAGATATGTTACGAATTTCTTATATCAGAATTCACTTGGGAACATCGTAGAACAAAGTAAGGATAAAGGCCCTAAAGAAGTTTTTTTATGGGGCTATAAAAATAAGTATCCTGTAGCAAGAATTCTGTCGGGTAATTATGCTGCTGCAAGTGCGCTGATTACACAGTCTGTTTTAGATAAAGCCACGACTACTCAAGAGCAGATGCGTACTGAGTTAAATAAATTACGCCTGGGTCTTCCGGATGCTCAGGTTAGTACTTATACTTATGACCCGTTAGTAGGAATAACCAGTCAGACAGACGCTAAAGGTCAAACTATATATTATGAATATGATGAGTTTCAGCGGTTAAAAACTGTGAAGGATCAACTGGGGAATATCATCAAAAATAATTCTTACCACTATAAAAATTAATGTCTCATGTGTAAAAAATTACAATATTGTATTTCAATATTTTGTGCCTTTTTTTTAGTTACTAATTTGGGGTATGCACAAATACAGCGGGACACTGTTTTCACTATTTATAGTGGTCAGACTGAGCTTACAGCTAAAAATAGTATTACACTAAAGTCTGGGTTTCATATCCCTGCTGGTAAAACCGTAAGAATTTTTACAAGGGCAAATTTTGAGAATTGGGTAGATATTACCAGCAATCCAAGTACTAGTCAAAATTATATTTTAAGTAAAGTATTTAAAAAGGCAGGGATCAAAGATGATGCAACGGCTGCTTTAAATACTTACAAGACGAATGAGGTAAATCAGACAATTCAATATTTTGATGGGTTAGGACGTCCGTTGCAAACTGTAATTGTACAGGGGAGCCCGAAGTTTGCTGATGTGGTACAACCGGTTGTCTACGATGCTTTTGGACGGGAGGCGATCAAATATCAGCCTTATGCGATTACCAGTAATGGAGGTGCTTATCGTACCGACGGGCCGACGGCAGCCAATGCTTTTTACAAAAATCCTACCGCCGGTATTGCCTCTACGGACCACTCTTATGCAATCACTGTTTTTGAACCTTCTCCTTTGAACCGGGTTGTAGAACAGGGGGCTTCGGGCACTTCATGGCAACCGACGATTGGTGATGCTGGGCATACTCAGAAAATCGGGTACGGAATCAATGCAGATGACGTCAAACTCTGGGTAGTGAATGCAGATGGGGCTTCGGGTATGACCAACTATACTGCTGGAACATTATATAAAACCACAGCAAAGGACGAAAACTGGAAAGCAGCTGATCTGAAAGCTGGTACCATTGATGAATATAAAGATTTTGAAGGCCGTGTAGTCTTGAAACGGATCTGGGAAAATGATACCCGGAGCCTGTCTACTTATTATGTTTATGATGACCTGGGCAATTTGCGTTATGTACTGCCTCCGGCAGTTAATGCAAATGGACAGAGTGAGCTCAGCAGTTTTAAGGAATCAGATGTTGCCTTTCTGCAATTTATTTATGGTTATCATTACGATGGCCGAAGTAGAGTGATCGAGAAGAAGATTCCGGGTAAAGGCTGGGAATATCTGGTTTACAATAAACTTGACCAGGTAGTGTTAACCCAGGATGCTAACCAGCGTTTGAATAGCTGGTGGGTATTTACCAAATATGATGCTTTTGGACGGGTTGTAAGTTCTGGTCCATATACCAGTGCCGCTACCCGTGACGCTTTACAGCTCACGGTAGATGGGCAAACCGTGCTGTGGGAGAAAAAAATAACGACTGATATTGGGTATGATAACCTGTCCTTTCCTCAAGGGGTAACCAGTTACTATTTGATCAATTACTATGATGATTATAGCTTTCCCGGCAATACTTTCGGGGAACCTGGCAGTAGTCAGGTTGGCGCAGCACGTACGAAATCTTTGTTGACAGGTAATAAAGTAAATGTCTTGGGAACCACTAAAATGCTACTTTCAGTTCATTATTATGATGCTGAAGGACGGGTGATTCAGACTAAGAGTCAGAACCATCTGGACGGGCAGGACATTATTGACAATACTTATAATTTTGCAGGAGAACTGACTGCCAGTACACGCAGTCATACCGGAAGTAGTACTGGAGCAGCAACTAACATTGTCAACCGTTATTTTTATGATCACATGGGGCGCAAAATTGCCTCATTGGAAAATATCAACGGACAGGGCGAGGTGGTGCTGAGTAAACTGGATTATACTGAAACCGGGCAGCTGGTTAACAAACAACTGCACAGTACAAACAATGGCGGTTCTTATCTGCAGCAAACCAGTTATGCGTATAATGAAAGAGGCTGGCTAAGCAAAAGCCTCAGCAATGAGTTCAATTTGCAGTTGAAATATGAAGATGGGTTGCAGTGGAACGGGAATATTTCGGGTCAGGTGTGGGGAAGAGGAGCTGGTAAATTAGACCATACGTTTACCTATAGTTATGATAAGCTGAACAGGCTAACCGATGCGGTATCACCGGGGTTGGGAGAAAGTATCAGTTATGATGTGGTGGGTAATATCAAGACGCTGACCAGGGATGGAAAAGTGAATACCTATAGTGGATATACGGGTAACCAGCTGACTAAAATAACTGGCTTTACCACGAGCAATTATGCTTATGATGACAATGGTAATCTAAAAAGTGACAGTGAGAAGAATATCAACTTAACCTACAATTACCTGAACCTGCCGGAGACAGTTACCGGAAGCCAGAACATCAATTATACTTATGATGCAACAGGAAACAAGCTGAGAAAAAAGGTGGGTAATGTGGTTACTGATTATATTGGTGGTATCCAGCACAAGACCGACGGTACAATCGATATCATTATGACAGAGGAAGGTATGGCCAGGAATAACAACGGGACATACAGTTATGAATATATGCTGACTGATCATCTGGGGAATAACCGGGCAACATTTCATAGTCTTCCGGGAGTAGGGATTGAAGTTATGCAAAAAGATGATTATTTTGCATTTGGTTTAAGGAAAGAATTACTACGTGGATCGAATGATAACAAGTACCTTTACAATAAGAAGGAGTTACAGGAAGAGTTAGGGGAGTATGATTATGGGGCGAGGTTCTATGACCCGGTAATAGGGAGGTGGAGTACGCCGGATCCTTTAACTGAAATGTATGATCATTTGTCTCCGTATAACTATGGGATGAATAATCCAATAAGATTTACTGATCCTGATGGTATGGCTGTAGAGGATCAGCAAGAGGATCCTCCTAAGAAGAAAACAATCAAGTTAAATGAGGTGAATATAACGGCTTCAAGAAAAGCAAGTACTGCTATTCTTGCACTCACTTTAACAAGACCGATTTCTCTTCCAGGATTAAGAATAAGTGCTTCCGCTTTACCAAATCCTTTTTTGATATTCTTTGGTTTGTTATTGCGGCCAGCAAATATGAATGACCCATCTAGTGATCATGTTACTCGAGATCCTATTGTTTACACGAAGAAAACTCCTGCTGATGTTTTAAAAGATGCAACATTTGAGAATGAAACAGGTAATGGCCATAAGCAGTACAAAAAAGAAGGAGGGATGAAGCAGGCTGACCAAGATTTTGATGACACTGTTGTTCCTGGTACTGAGAGGCAGATTCCTGGTGGTCGGATAGGAAAAAGCAAGGATGGTATGGATATTAATGTTAGGGATCACAGTACTTCAAATAGAGTTAAAGGTGGGTATAGTGGAGATCCAACTTATGAGTCTAAAAATCCAAATACTGGAGTAAAAGATAAAGTTAGATACCCAAGATAAAATTATTGAATAATGGATGTTTATGAAGAATGGGAGTTGATAGAATCTCCTTTAACAGAATTCTATTTATATGAATTAAATGATGGATTTGATGGTCTTAAAATTGTTTTAAGAGAGTTAGGATCTTCTAATAAAAAGCTTGAGATCTTTTATCCTAATTTTTTGGGCTATAGGCTAACTGATGAATCTGGCCGTCTCAAAACTTTATATGAGAATGATACTCTTGGGCCGTTTAATAAGACAAATTCATCAGAGTTCATAAATTGGTTTATTGAAGAAAGTAGAGGTGTCTCTGGAGATCAGTCTCTGACCCATTATAATATTCTTTCTTCAAATAAAATACTGGATGTCATTAGTGACCAGTTGCCAGTCGTTAAGTGGTTATAGGTAAATATAAGCCCAGTTGTATAAGCTGGGCTTTTTTGTTTACTGTCCGTAAGCTTTTCTGGCTTTAGCGTCCCTTAGAAAGGTATCTATGATGTTAAATAGAATGAGCCTTGTATCCTGGTCTAAGACCTGTATGTCTTCGAGTCGTTTAAGTGTGTCTTTATCATAGGCAGCGTGCTTTCCTTCTCCCAGCAGATAATCTACAGAAATATCAAACACCCTGGCCAGCTTTAAGGCCATCTCTACAGAAGGACTGTTTTCATTGCGTTCATACTTTCCAATAATATCCCTTGAAGCTTCTACTGCTTTGGCCAGGTCTCCCTGTGACCATGCTTTGCGCTTCCTGAGTTCCATAATCTTGCTTCCAATGTCGAGCATATTCTGCTAAAGAGTGGATATGACCACCGATAATTGCAAATGTAGTTTAAAGTATTCTACAAAAAAAGAAAGTATTATTTGCTTATATCTGAAACAAGGTCTGCATTTGTAGTAGATGTTACACATAAAACTTTTTTAAGCTATGGAAAATGAACAACACAGATCGATCATGCTGCAACGTAAACACCGTAAGCTGACTTACAGCCAAAAGTGGGTTCCTGAACTGAGGATATCAGGTATATGGTTAGAAAACCAGGGCTTTCATGCGGGTGAGCTGGTGGAAATTACCAGTGTGCAGGGCGCGCTGATCATCAAAGCAAAAGTGTAATGAACAAGGCACAATTGCATAGTGAAAATCCCGAACTCTTACTTTATACCGAAGGCAGGCTGCATATCACCGTTTTGGGTGGTGTGCGGCTGAGTGGCCTTGACCGGATGAAGGTTACCCTGAAACTGGTGCGCATGGACAACAGGGATAATGTGTTTCGCTATCACCTGGACCTGTACAATAGTATGCAGAGTGAACAGCTGATTGAGAAATCTGCCGAAGCACTGGAAATGAGTACCGTGGAGCTCAGCCTGGCCGTAAAAGGTCTGACAGCGGAACTTGAAAGCTACCGGGCAGAGCGTCTGGAATCGATGAAGCCTAAAAAAGTGGAGAAAAGGGAGCTGAGTGCCGCCGAGCGCAAGTCGGCTGTTGCTTTTCTAAAATCCCCGAAGCTGCTGGAAAGAACCCGGCAGTCGATTGCCGACAGCGGTCTGATCGGTGAAGAATCCAATAGCCTGATTGCCTACCTGAGCTATACTTCAAGGAAGCGGAATACCCCTTTGCACCTGATGTGCCTGGGTGCAAGCGGAACGGGCAAGACCTGGCTACAGGAAAAAGTATCGGAGCTGATGCCCGAAGAAGATAAGCTGGAAATCACGACCCTTTCCAGTAACGCCTTTTATTACTTTGGACGGGAAGAG
>NZ_JACHCG010000007.1 GCF_014200595.1 Pedobacter cryoconitis | reverse complement strand
ATCTGCTTCCTTCTGGTTACACTTACGTAAGTTCTACGCCACCAGCGGGTACGGTTTATGTTCCTGCAACCGGTCTGTGGACAATCGGTACACTGACTAATGGTACGGCCTCGACACTGACCATTACCGCTACCGTAAATGCAGCTGGTTCTTATGCCAATACGGCAACGATTACCGGTAACGAGAATGATCCGACACCGGGTAACAATACCTCGACAGCCACACCAGCTCCTACAGCAACCACCAATTTAGCACTGGTAAAAACCGTGGATAATCCTACCCCTGCTGTTGGAAATAACGTCGTGTTTACCCTGGTGGCTACTAATAATGGCCCGAGTGATGGTACGGGTATCGTAGTTACTGATCTGCTTCCGGCTGGTTACACCTACGTGAGCTCTACGCCACCAGCGGGTACGACTTATGTTCCTGCAAGCGGTCTGTGGACAATCGGTACTTTAACAAATGCTGCAACCTCTACACTGACCATTACCGCTACCGTAAATGCAGCTGGTTCTTATGCCAATACTGCTAGTATTACTGGTAACGAGAATGATCCGATTCCGGGTAATAATACTTCAACAGCTACTAGCACTCCTACAGCAACCACCAATTTAGCACTGGTGAAAACAGTAGATAATCCTACACCTGCTGTTGGAAATAACGTCGTGTTTACACTCGTTGCGACCAACAATGGCCCAAGTGATGGTACGGGTATCGTGGTTACAGATCTGCTTCCTGCTGGTTACACTTATGTAAGTTCTACGCCTCCGGCTGGTACGACTTATGTTCCTGCAACCGGATTATGGACAATCGGTACTTTAACAAATGCTGCGACCTCAACAATGACCATTACCGCTACCGTAAATGCAGCTGGTACTTATGCCAATACTGCTAATATTACTGGTAACGAGAATGATCCGACTCCGGGTAACAATACCTCAACAGCAACACCGGTTCCTATAGCAACTACGAATTTAGCACTGGTGAAAACGGTAGACAACCCCACTCCTGCTGTTGGGAATAATGTCGTGTTTACACTGGTTGCCACCAACAATGGCCCAAGTGATGGTACAGGTATCGTAGTTACTGATCTGCTTCCGGCAGGTTACACCTACGTGAGCTCTACGCCACCAGCGGGTACGACTTATGCTCCTGCAACCGGACTGTGGACAATCGGTACTTTAACAAATGCTGCGACCTCAACACTGACCATTACCGCTACCGTAAATGCAACTGGTACTTATGCCAATACAGCAACGATCACAGGTAACGAGAATGATCCGATTCCGGGCAATAATACTTCAACAGCTACTAGTACTCCTACAGCAACCACCAATTTAGCACTGGTGAAAACGGTAGATAATCCTACCCCTGCTATTGGAAATAACGTAGTCTTTACACTGGTTGCTACTAACAATGGCCCGAGTGATGGTACAGGAATAGCTGTAACAGATCTGCTTCCTGCTGGTTACACTTATGTAAGTTCTACGCCTCCGGCTGGTACGACTTATGTTCCTGCAACCGGTCTGTGGACAATCGGTACACTGGCTAATGGCACTACCTCGACACTAACCATTACCGCCACCGTAAATGCAGCTGGTTCTTATGCCAATACTGCTAGTATTACCGGTAACGAGAATGATCCGACACCGGGTAACAATACCTCTACGGCAACACCAGTTCCTACAGCAACCACCAACTTAGACCTGGTGAAAACGGTTAATAACCTTACACCTACAGTAGGCAGCAACGTCGTGTTTACACTGGTTGCCACCAACAATGGCCCAAGTGATGGTACAGGTATAGTAGTTACTGATCTGCTTCCTGCTGGTTACACTTACGTAAGTTCTACGCCGCCAGCGGGTACGACTTATGTTCCTGCAACTGGTCTGTGGACAATCGGTACTTTAACAAATGCCGCTACCTCGACACTGACCATTACCGCTACCGTGAATGCAACTGGTTCTTATGCCAATACGGCAACGATTACCGGTAACGAGAATGATCCGACTCCGGGTAACAATACCTCGACAGCGACTCCGGTTCCTACAGCAACCACCAATTTAGACCTGGTAAAAACGGTAGATAACCTTACGCCTGCGGTTGGAAACAACGTAGTCTTTACACTTGTTGCCACTAACAATGGCCCAAGTGATGGTACAAGCATAGTCGTAACAGATCTGCTTCCTGCTGGTTACACCTATGTAAGTTCTACGCCTCCGGCTGGTACTACTTATGCTCCTGTAACCGGACTGTGGACAATCGGTACTTTAACAAATGCCGCTACCTCGACACTGACCATTACTGCTACGGTAAATGCAACTGGTTCTTATGCCAATACAGCAACGATCACAGGTAACGAAAATGATCCGACGCCGGGTAACAATACCTCTACGGCAACACCGGCTCCTATAGCAACCACCAATTTAGACCTGGTGAAAACGGTAGATAATCCTACACCTACAGTAGGCAGCAACGTCGTGTTTACACTGGTTGCCACCAACAATGGCCCAAGTAATGGTACAGGAATCGTGGTAACAGACCTGCTTCCTTCTGGTTACACTTACGTAAGTTCTACGCCGCCAGCGGGTACCACTTATGTTCCTGCAACAGGTCTGTGGACAATCGGTACTTTAACAAATGCTGCAACCTCTACGCTGACCATTACCGCCACGGTAAATGCAGCTGGTTCTTATGCCAATACGGCAACGATTAACGGTAACGAGAATGATCCGACACCGGGTAACAATACCTCTACGGCAACGCCAGTTCCTACAGCAACTACCAATTTAGACCTGGTGAAAACTGTAAACAACGCCACTCCTGTAGTAGGCACAGACGTAATCTTCACCTTAGTTGCCACCAATAATGGCCCAAGTAACGGTACAGGAATCGTGGTAACAGACCTGCTTCCTTCTGGTTACACTTACGTGGGCTCTACGCCACCAGCGGGCACCACTTATGTTCCTGCAACCGGACTGTGGACAATCGGTACTTTAACAAATGCCGCTACATCGACACTGACTATTACCGCTACCGTGAATGCAACTGGTACTTATACCAATACGGCAACAATCACAGGTAACGAGAATGATCCGACGCCGGGCAACAATACCTCAACGGCAACAACAACGCCTACAGCAACCACTAACTTAGACTTGGTGAAAACGGTAGATAACCCTACACCTACAGTAGGCAGCAACGTCGTGTTTACACTGGTTGCCACTAACAATGGCCCAAGTAATGGTACAGGTATCGTCGTAACAGACCTGCTTCCTTCTGGTTACACTTACGTAAGTTCTACGCCACCAGCGGGCACCACTTATGTTCCTGCCACTGGTCTGTGGACAATCGGTACTTTAACAAATGCTGCAACTTCGACGTTAACCATTACCGCTACCGTAAATGGAACTGGTTCTTATGCCAATACAGCAACAATTACAGGTAATGAGAATGATCCGACGCCAGGTAACAATACCTCAACAGCAATAACAACGCCTACAGCAACCACCAACTTAGACCTGGTGAAAACCGTAGACAATGCCAACCCGGCAGTTGGAAGTAACGTCGTGTTTACACTGGTTGCCACTAACAATGGCCCGAGTAATGGTACAGGTATCGTCGTAACAGATCTGCTTCCTTCTGGTTACACTTACGTAAGTTCAACTCCGCCAGCGGGTACAACTTATGTTCCTGCGACAGGACTGTGGACAATTGGTACATTAAATAATGCTGCTACCTCTACGCTAACCATTACCGCTACCGTAAATGCAATTGGTTCTTATGCCAATACAGCAACCATTACCGGTAACGAAAACGATCCGGCTTCAGGTAATAACACTTCTACAGCAACAACAACACCGGGAACAAGAGCGCATCTGAACATCGTGAAAGCGTTGAAAAATCCAGCGCAAGCTAACTTTGTTCCTGGTCAGGCAGTCGTTTATACTATTAACGTAACCAACAACGGCCCAAGTGATGCTGCTGCGGTAAACATTGCTGATACTGCTCCGGTAGGAACGACAATCAGCAGCTGGACTGCCATCACTTCACCAGGGGTAACTTATCCGAATGCTTCGGGTACTGGTAACCTGACTGAAACGCTGACTACCTTAGCCAACGGATTGACTGCAACTTACGAAGTAACTGTTCAGACACCAACCAGCTTTACAGGTAACCTGAGCAATTCAGTAACGGCTACAAGCACAACAACCGACCCTACTCCGGGCCCTTGTACAACTTGTACCACGACTCCACTACCTGCAAGCGGCCAGGCTCATCTGAATACTGTCAAAACACTGAAAGACCCAGCGCAAACCAGTTTTGTCCCTGGTCAGTCAGTTGTTTACAGAATCAACGTGACTAATAACGGCCCGAGTGATGCTGCTGCGGTAACCATTACGGATACTGCTCCGACAGGAACGACAATCAGCAGCTGGACTGCTATAGCTTCTGCGGGAGTTACTTATCCGAATGCATCCGGCACAGGTAATCTGAACGAAATAATTGCAACTTTAGGCAACGGCCTCACTGCGACTTACGAAGTAACTGTTCAGACACCGGCCAGCTTCACTGGTAACCTGAGTAACTCAGTAACGGCTACAAGTACAACAACCGACCCTACTCCGGGCCCTTGTACAACTTGTACCACGGCTCCACTCCCTGCTGCTGCCAGTGCAATGGCTCATCTGAATACTGTCAAAACACTGAAAGACCCAGCGCAAACCAGCTTTGTTCCTGGTCAGGCAGTCGTATACAGAATCAACGTAACCAACAACGGCCCGAGTGATGCTGCTGCGGTAACCATTACTGATACTGCTCCGGCAGGAACGACAATCAGCAGCTGGACTGCTATAGCTTCTGCGGGAGTTACTTATCCGAATACTTCTGGTACAGGTAATTTGAACGAAACAATTGCAACTTTAGGCAACGGCCTCACTGCGACTTACGAAGTAACTGTTCAGACACCGGCCAGCTTCACTGGTAACCTGAGTAACTCGGTAACAGCTACCAGTACAACAACTGATCCTACTCCGGGCCCTTGTACAACTTGTACCACGGCTCCACTCCCTGCTGCTGCCAGTGCAATGGCACATCTGAATACTGTCAAAACACTGAAAGACCCAGCGCAAACCAGCTTTGTTCCTGGTCAGGCAGTTGTTTACAGAATCAATGTGACCAACAACGGCCCAAGTGATGCTGCTGCGGTAACTATTACGGATACCGCTCCGGCAGGAACGACAATCAGCAGCTGGACTGCTATAGCTTCTGCGGGAGTTACTTATCCGAATGCATCGGGCACAGGTAATCTGAACGAGACAATTGCAACCTTAGGCAATGGCCAGATTGCAACTTATGAAGTAACTGTTCAGACACCGGCCAGCTTCACTGGTAACCTGAGTAACTCGGTAACAGCTACCAGTACAACAACTGATCCTACTCCGGGCCCTTGTACAACTTGTACCACGGCCCCACTCCCTGCTGCTGCCAGTGCAATGGCACATCTGAATACTGTCAAAACACTGAAAGACCCAGCACAAACAAGCTTTGTTCCGGGTCAGGCAGTTGTTTACAGAATCAATGTGACCAACAACGGCCCAAGTGATGCTGCTGCGGTAACTATTACGGATACCGCTCCGGCAGGAACGACAATCAGCAGCTGGACAGCAATAACTGCTGCGGGTGTAACTTATCCGAATACATCGGGTAACGGAAATCTGAATGAGACACTGGCTACTTTAGCGAACGGAAAAACTGCTACTTATGAAGTTACTGTTCAGACACCGGCAACCTTTACAGGTAACCTGAGTAACTCGGTAACTGCAACCAGTACAACACCTGACCCTACTCCAGGACCTTGTACCACTTGCACTACTGCACCGATCAGCTCTAGTCCGCAAGCATCACTGGTGGTGGTTAAAACACTGAAAGATCCTGCACAGCAAAACTTTGTTACAGGAGATGCAGTGATTTATACCATCAAGGTGACCAATAACGGGCCAAATGACGCACTTGATGTGAACATCAAAGATGTGGCTCCGGCAGGAACCAGGATTACCAAATGGGCAGCCATACCAGTAACCGGATTAACCTACCCTAACATTGGCGGAACAACTGATCTCAATGAAACTATAGCTGTGCTGCCAAACGGATTAACAGCAGTTTATGAGGTAACTGTTCAGACACCGGTAACCTTTACAGGTAGTTTAATCAATACAGTAGTAGTCAATAGCAGAACGAATAATCCTAATTCTTCTGATTGTCCTAACTGTACTACTAACCCATTGAGTTCAGTTCTGCCTGATATCATCATTCCAAACGTAATCACACCAGACGGTGATGGTAAAAATGACAGGCTTGTCATTCCTGGAATTGAACATTATCCAGGATCTGTACTGCTGATTTATAACAGATGGGGTAACCAGGTTTACAGGGCCACAAATTACGATAACAGCTGGACGGGCGAAGGCTTAAGCGGAGGTACTTACTACTATGTACTTCAGTTGAAAACAGGCCAGAATACCAAAAGCTATAAAGGTTGGATTGAATTATTAAAATAACAGAACGATAGATTGAGTCCCGGGGTTACCGGGACTCTTATAAAGACTTATATTATGAGAAAGGTTAGATTAATGAGATCGAAACTATTTTTGCTGTTGTTCTTGACAACTTCCAGTCTGGTAGCTACTGCGCAACAGGACATACAGTTCAGCCAGTATATATTTAATGGTTTAAGCGTCAACCCTGCTTATGCGGGTTACAAAGAAGACATGTATCTGAATACCACCTACCGGAAACAGTGGGTCAGTTTCCCCGGGGCCCCGGAAACAGGAACGGCTTCGATAGACGGAGTGGCAAACTTATCCGGTAGTAAAACTGTAGGACTGGGTGCCCAGGTATTATATGATAAATTAGGGCCTCAGCAATCTTTATCATTCTATGGCTCCTATGCTTATAGAATAAGATTGAATGATGAAGATGATAGCAGGTTATCTCTGGGACTGGGTATCGGGGTTAATCAATATTCCATTGATGGGAACAAATTCTCACCTATTGACCAGAATGATCCGAATATCCCGATTGGTAAAGTGAGTACACTGAAACCTAATGCCAACTTTGGTATCTACTATTATAATCCAACATTCTATGCCGGTTTATCGGTACTGGATCTGTTTCCAAACAATATGTATGACAATATATTTATAGGAAGCAATGACTACGGCAACCTTTCCATTAAGAAAACCCGCCATTATTATTTTACAGCGGGTACTATGCTGACCTTAAAAGAAGATATCAAAATGAAACCTTCAATTATGATCAAAGACGATTTTAAAGGGCCAACCAATCTTGATTTCAATGTTTTCTTTTTATATGCTGATCGCTTCTGGTTAGGCGGCTCTTACCGTACAGGAGTTAACTTATGGAGCAAAAGCGCCTTGCAGAGTAATTTAGAAAATGCAGATGCTTTTAGTATAATGGCAGAAGTTATGGCAACCGACAGATTACGTTTAGGCTATGCTTATGACTTTACAACAAGTAAACTGGCCAACTATCAAAGCGGTACACATGAAATCTCTATTGGATACTTGTTGTTTAACAAAAGAAGAGGAGAAAGAACAAGCAACCCCCGCTATTTTTAATTAAAGTGAATTTTAAAATAATCAATCAACAACTACTTTAACAATAATTAAAATTCATTATCTTCAATATAGATAAAGAAGAATATATGAAAAGATTAATTTTAACATCAGTATTAGTTTGCAGTATGCTTGGATCTCTTTCCATACAAACTGCAAATGCTAAAACCAGATCCTTTGCAGAATCAAAAAGAGAAAGGGTTTATTTCGGCGATATAGAATACGGGCAATTTAGAATTGCTCTCTTCGGAGAAAGGCGCACTGGCAAAATCGAAGTAATTCAACTGTATGATAACATTCAGCAGAAATCTCTTCCTGCAACAGTTACCAATGGCTTTATTTCTTCAGGTTTGGCAACACTTAAGATTACGTATTCGGACAATGGGACACCCACAACGCTGAATATTTATGAACAACCATTATTAGATTTTAATTAACCCGAATCTCTGAAAGAGATAAACTCTTTCAGAGATTCCTATCAAATGGAATGATTAATGTATAACTTCCCATTACATTAACTACCCTACCTATATCATGTTCTTCCAATCTACCCGCCGTACTCAAGGAATATGTAAAAGCCTAATTTTATTGCTGTGTTTAGCCTATACCCTAATCGCTGTATCCTGCAATCCTGTACCTGAGCCGCCTCAGAATCATAAAGCACATTTTGATACAGTAATCAACCAGGCGTCCACCTTCATTGGCAATGGCCAGCCTAAACAAGCTGCGGTATATCTGGATTCTGCTTACCATTCCTTCGCAAATCCGGGCGTTAAAGACACTTATAGAAAATATGAAAACCTGATTAACATTTACTTGCATTATGATTTCGATACAGATAAAGCCCGGCTCTATACCGATAGTATATTTCATATTTTAAAAGGCCGGGAGACACTATATAAAGAAGAATACGCAAATGGTCTTTTCTTTCTTGGGGAAGTGTTCATGGCAGAAAAAAGGTATACTGAAGCATTTAAAAGCTATTATGATGGAAGGTCTTTTGCACTAAAGAACCTGGAAGATTGTTCGCTCTCTATTTTCAGCAATAAGATGGGCTTAGTGAGATTTTCACAGGAACAATATCACAAGGCTATTCCCTATTTTAAAGAAGCTATCGAGGAAAATAAAGACTGCAAACCGAACATGGGATTTGATTACCTCTTTATTTCTCCGCAAGCCTACATGAATACCATAGCTATGTGTTTTGAAAGGTCGGGTCATCCTGATAGTGCCATTTTTTATTACCAGAAAGCCTTAACATTTATCGCAGAAAAAAAGGGTCATTTTCCCAAAAGGGAAACTTTCATCTCTTCTGCCAGCGGGGTAATCTATGGCAATCTCGGGGGGATCTATTCCAAAAACAACAATTATGACCAGGCCGAAAAATACCTGACACAGAGTATTGCAATTAATGACCATCCGGGTTATGATATTCAGGATGCGCAAACTGCTAAACTTAAATTAGCAGAATTGTATATCAGGCATTCAGATTTTGAAAAAGCAGATCGCCTTTTGAATGAGTTGCAGGTTTATTTATCCAGTAAAGCAGGTACGAATCAACTGAACTTTGATACCCGTTTAAACTGGTTCAGACTGAGGTATGAATATCATGATAAAAGAAAAGAACCTTTAACAGCTTATCCTTATCTGAAAAAGTATCATAAAGGCCGCGATTCCATTTATAAGATTGATAAACATCAAAAGAATATAGATATAGACCAGGCTTTTAAAGATACTGCACAAAAGTACCGGATGACTCTGTTAAATAAGGACAATCAGTTAAAAACAGCCTATCTCTCAGCTGCAATTATTTGTATGCTGATGGTTATGATTATTCTCTTTTTTATCTGGCATAACCTGAAACGTTCGAGGAAATTGAATAAACAAATCAGTGAACAAAATATAAATATGCAGCAGACATTGGATTCACTGGAACAAAGTCAGGAAGAAAATGTCAGGGTAATGATGATCGTGGCGCATGATCTTCGGAACCCGATTGGGAACATCACTTCCATCGCTAATTTAATGCTCACAGAACAAGGGCGTTCTGAAGATGATCTGGAAATGCTGGGTATGATTAAGACTTCAGGACAAAACTCTCTCTTTTTGGTGAATGACTTGTTAAAATCAAACAGCAAAATAGAAAATCTTCAGAAAGAACCTGTTGATTTATATGTGCTGCTAAATTACTGTGTGAACTTGCTCCGCCACAAAGCAAAGGAGAAAAACCAGCAATTGGTTCTGCATGCAGAACAGGTCACTATTCCACTGAATATGGAGAAAATGTGGCGGGTAATGAGCAATCTGATTGGTAATGCGATTAAGTTCAGTCCCGAATCAGCTACGATTACTGTGCGTATGAAAGAAAAGCAGGACTCCGTATTAATTGCTGTAGCGGATCATGGCATAGGCGTGCCAACCGCTATTCAAGACAAGATCTTTGACATGTTTGGTCAGGCCAAAAGATCTGGTACAGCGGGCGAACAGCCCTTTGGACTGGGGCTGGCTATCTCTAAACAAATTATTGAGACACATGGTGGAAAGATATGGGTAGAAAGCGAGGCGGGCAAAGGTTCTATATTTTATGTGGAACTTCCCCTTTACTAGTTTCCACTTTTTTCTTTACGAACACCTGAAACAACAAAGAAAGCAATACGACAAGTAAACAGCCGATCACGTTCAGCCATAAATAAGCGACAACTTTCTGATAACCACAAATACAAACCACAACTTCAGTTGCAATAGCGGCGTAAAACACGGCTCTGCCATTGACATGTTTTAAATAAAAAGCTACTAAGAATACCCCAAGGATAGTTCCATAGATATAAGAACCCAGGATATTAACAGCTTCAATCAGGTTCCCTATTTTACTGGCATATAAGGCCATTGCAATACAAACCAGCCCCCAGATGACCGTTGACCACCTTGATGCTTTCAAGTAGTTTTGTTCGGTCGCATTCTTATTGATCAATCTTTTATAAATATCAATTACACTGGTAGAGGCCAGTGAATTCAGCGCACTTGCAGTAGAACCCATAGAAGCCAGGAATATAATTGCAATGAGCAGCCCTATCAGCCCCTTAGGCAGATACTTGGTCACGAAGCTTAGAAAGATATAATTGTTATCATTAACATCAGCACCGGGATCATTTTGCAGCATCAGATCGGTGACTTGCTTACGAACAACCTTGGTTTGTTCATCAGCTTTCTTTAATGCAATTCTTTGCTGATCAATTACTGGTTTATTCTGCTGGTCTAAAGCAGCATCCAATTTATTAACCTCGGTTTGTTTCTCTTCAAAGGCTTTCTCATAATCCTTTTTCAGCTGGTTCAGCTGCGGATTATATTTACTTTTCTCCAGTTTATTCAGCTCAAAACTATTAAAGAATACCGGCGGTTTATTATACTGATAAAAAGTAAAAACCAATACCCCGATCAAAAGGATCAGAAACTGCATTGGTATTTTCACCAGTCCGTTCATCAGTAACCCCAGCCGGCTTTCGCTGACCGATGCACCGGTTAAGTACCGGCCAACCTGGCTCTGATCTGTTCCGAAGTAAGATAGCTGGAGGAAAAAACCACCTATTAATCCACTCCAGACGGTATAAGGATTATTCCAGTCAAACTTAAAATCTATCGCATTGGTTCTGCCCATCTTTCCGGCGATACTAATAGCTTTACCAAAGCCGATATTTCCCGGAAGTAAATGAACAACCATAATTCCCGCTGCAAATAATCCGCAGAAGATAATACTCATTTGCAGCATTTGTGTATAGGAAACAGCTTTGGTACCTCCATAAACGGTATAGGCGACCACAATACCACCAATAACTAAAGTGGTATAGGTTGTATTGATATCCAGAATAGTAGACAGGATAATAGAAGGTGCATAAATAGTAATCCCTGTGGACAGCCCTCTTTGTATTAAGAACAGAAAAGCAGTTAATGCCCTGGTATTTAAATCAAACCGCTGTTCCAGATATTCGTAAGCTGTATAAACTTTTAGCCTGTGAAATATAGGAACAAAGGTTACACACAGCACAATCATGGCCAGTGGCAAACCAAAGTAAAATTGTACAAAGCTCATTCCTGAAGAATAAGCCAGTCCAGGAGCAGATAAAAAAGTAATGGCACTGGCCTGGGTAGCCATCACAGACAGGCATACGCTGTACCATGGCAAAGACCGGTTCCCCAATAAATATCCATCAATGTCTTTTGCACCCCTGCTTTTGTAAACGCCATAAGCGACAATTGCAATCAGTGTACAGCATAAAACTGCCCAGTCAATATAACTCATTCAAAGTATCGGGTAAATAGGTAAAAGCACAGGATCAGGAAAACCAGCCAGCCTGCAAGCAACCAGTAAAACTGTTTCCAGCTTTTCACAAAAGGTGGCAATTCAGTGCTGCGTTTTTCAGTTTTCATTTTGTGCTGTATTATTTAGAGATCAGGTTTACGAATAATCTGTATGCCCCGGGAACACCAGCTGGCAGTTCTCTGAAAAAGGCCAGAGAAGTATATACAAATTTACCTTTTCCAAAATCAGTAACTAGTAATGAACCATTGCTTGCCTGTTCTCCAGTATCATTCATCTGCAAAATCGGGGTATAATGTGCATCAATACCAGTGGCAAAATATAAACCGCGTTCCTGAATCCAGCCGTCAAAATCTTTCGCTGTAATTTGATTAGGGAAGTTTAATGCCGGATGAGCAGGTTTCAGGAAAGTAACTTTTGCATCTTCTTCAGTAACCCTGTCACGGCTAAGCTGAAAAGGATAAGGGCCCAGATCTGTAATTTTCAACGGCGTATTCACATTGTACTGAACCAGTAAAACGCCACCATCTTTAACATAACTCATCAGCTTTGGTTGCATGAGTGCTATTTTTTCATTGATGTTATATAAACGTACACCAGTAATAATCGCATCATAGCCAGCAAGATTACCGTTGATCACCTGATTTTCAGTTAGCCTGGTCACCTGGTAGCCGATTTGTGTCAGTGACTCGGGGATTAAATCTCCGGCTCCTGCGATATATCCTATTTTTTTGCCGGCAAACTTCAAGTCAACTCTTTCTACACGGGCTTCTGCTACAGGAAACAAAGTCTGTACAGGAATATGATCATATCCGATCACCTTCAACCCCTTTTGATAGGTTTCTCCATCCACCTTTACGGATAAAGAAAATTGACCACCAGAAATCTGACCAGCAGGTGTAACTGTGAATTCAACGTTTCTCTCCTCCCCTTTTTCACGAAGTTCAAAATCAACATTTTCCGGAGTAACTTTCCATCCGGAAGGAATAGCCGGCTGAAGCACACCTTTAGCATTTGCTTCAAAGCTCTTTAGCTGTACAGTAACTGTTTTAGGAGAATTATTGGTAAATACAAAAGAATGTTCGGCCAGCGTAGCTGTAGCAGGAGGTGCAACCACCAAAGGCTGATAGAGTTCTCCTTTTACCGGATCCGTATGTTTATAGACCAGTGGCCGTGTAACTTCAATAGCCTGATTGCCAAACAATACCCTGAACACTCCGGCAGATGGGGCCACAGCTTCGGGTAAACTCAGATTTTTTAAAGAATCAATGATATAGCTACCTATAGGATGCTTTTTCTCCAACCAGTAAGGCTGTGTCAAACCGATTTGACGAGCTGCAATCTTAGTTTCTTCAGTTAGCATACGATCAGGGGTCAGTTCTGCCGTATGGTCCGGATTTAATTCTTGTAAAGAGATCCTGATCGGAAAATATTTCCGTACTCTTGATATTGCATTGATCGTGACAGGGATTGAATCATTAATGGCATAAGACGGCTCTGGAACCGTAGTTTCTATCCAGATGCCTGCACAGGCCAAAATCAGTTCATCCAGCTGCTGATGTTTAAAAGGCAAATCTTTGACCTCTTTTTTTAATTGCAATAACGCATTGATGGATTTTGAAGGATCTGAAGAATCATAGTCAGCAATCACTCCATTAAGTATTTGCTGTGCTTTTTCTGTTCCCTTATTTCTATCGAGGTTCAGGTCCACTCCGTCAAAAAGATCTGTTTTGGCTGCCTGACCACCTACCGGGCTAAAAAACTCTATAGCTGAGCCACGCTGTTTTGCAGATCCAAAGCCCTGGCTTTTATGATTAGAGCGACTTTCGGCTGCAATTTCACCATAACCTTTACCTAATAAAGGATTAAAAACACCAACGTCGATTTTCAGCTGATCATCAGCAGTAGTATTGGTAGACCCAAAATTAAAGGTATTCCATAAAATCCGTTTCGCTTGCCAGACTTTAACTTGTTTAAGCTGTTCAGGAAAACGTCCGGGATCTGCGGCGGCGGTAAAAGCTTCTCTGGCAAGAATTGCCGAAGCGGCATGATGCCCATGACCTGCACGTGCATCTTCCGGGAAACGGGTAATAATCACGTCTGGCTGAAATTTACGGATTACCCAGACCACATCCGAAAGGATCTGTTCTTTATTCCATATCTTAAAGCTTTCTGCTGAATTTTTAGAGAAACCGAAGTCGTTTGCCCGGGTAAAAAACTGTTCTGCACCATCCATCCGCCTTGCAGCTAAGAGTTCCTGTGTACGAATCAATCCTAATAGTTCTCCTTGTTCGGTACCAATCAGATTTTGTCCGCCATCGCCCCTGGTCAATGATAAATAACCTGTTCTTACTTTTCTCTCCTTAGCGAGATAAGCCAATAGCCGGGTATTTTCGTCATCAGGATGTGCAGCAATGTATAAAACACTTCCAGTAACGTTTAAACTGGCTAATCCCTGCCTGATTTCCGCAGCATTTAATTCAACTTGCTGGGCTTTTCCAAAAAATGGGGCATAGGATAGTAAACAAAGAAAAAACAGACGATTCCGCATAACAGGGTTAGATCAATTGTCGAAAATAATTAAAATAACCCTGTCTATCCGTTTATTTGGAAATAAATATTGGTAACAATGTTGTCAAATTATAGCAGGATTTTACTGCTCACTTCTTTATCAATGCTGATAAAACCAGGATATTTCACTAAAACCCCTCCTACCATAATACTAGGTCTGATTTTAAGTGTTACCAATCCTTTTCTTTCTGAACCGCCATTTGCACCGCCACGCAGAAAATCTGAGATTTCGGACATCACTTTCTGATTAGAGATAAATTGGTAAACGTTCACATTTAAATCTACTGGTACTACTACAGACTGACCTGCGGGAATACTTACCTGCTGATTCACAAAACCATTAGCCAGTTCTTGTTTATTGATCAGTACTTTATATTCAAACTGATTGATTGCAGCAAGGTTACCCGATGGATTAGAAATTTCCATATTTAGTCTTGCACGAAAAGGGACATCTCTTCTTAAAAGGCCAAATGCCAAACCTGGCAGACTCGCCAGATTGATATCCTGACCATTCACTATTTTTTTCACATCTGCTCCGGCCACTGAAAGATTCTCAGCCGAAACGATTCTGTATTTACAATTTTCAAGTGCTTTGATTTGCTGTGCTTGTTTATTCACGCCGCATCCCATCACTGTCATTACCGTCAGGCAAATCAATACTATCCTTTTCATATGTATGTCTTTAATATTCTACTAATAACGGTTTAACCTGAAATTATTGTCCAGCTAGTAACCTCTTCTTGATCTGGCAGACTTCTGACTGATTAAACTATCGATGCTCAATCTTCCGCCACCGGCAAATAGTAATACAATGTAAGTGAGCAGATAATGAATAGCCAGCTCTTTTTCTGCTAGTCCATCATTCCCATGGGCAATAAAGATAGCGATCAGCATAGTGACCATTAACGGCAAAACAGCTAAACGTACTGCAAGCCCCAAAAGAATCAATACAGAACAGATTACTTCTGCAAAAACAGCTAAAGCTAATGTTGCAGTATTACCAAGACCAATAGGATCCATAAATTTGATTTCACCACCAGCAAGGAGCATTTCAAGTTTAGGTATTCCATGAGAAAGCATCAGGCCTGCGATACCAATCCTTAAGATCAGTAAAACAAAATCAAGGCCTCTGTGATTGTAATTGGTGTTAAATAATCTGTTCATTGGTCTGTATGAGTTTTAATTTAAGCGTAAACTTAATATTTTTCTCTGAACCAACAACAATCCTGCCGCTTCTTATAGTGCCAGGGATTTACAGAACCCGCTGATGGCATCCTTTAAAATCATCTTTTTAAAAGCATCAGTTTTACCACTGTTTTCAATCATTTGTATAGAAACAAGGCCATGCAGAATAGACCAGTAGCCATGATATTTCAGGAAATAATCAGCTTCTTCATTCTTGTTCTGAATTAAAGCTTCCCGTATAGTAGAAACCAGGATACTAGTCATTTCCTTGATTTCTGTGATCTGATTGACCATTTCACAGGCTGGAATTCCCAGACCAAACATCAATTGATAGTACTCTTTGTTTTCAAAAGCAAAATCCCAATAGGCAATTGCCATCACTTCGAGCTGATCTGCTGGTAAAGCCACCGATTTTTTCGCTTCCTGTAAGGCTAAAGCCAATTTCTGATAGCCTTCTTTGGAGAATTCAAGCAGTATTGCTTCTTTATTTTCAAAATGATTGTAGATCACCGGAATACTGTATTCTATCGCATCAGCGATCTTCCGGATGGAAAGTGATTGCCAGCCATCAGTTACTACCATATGCCATGCGGCACCCAGAATTCCAGTACGGATTTCTTCTTTATGACGCATTTTGCGCTCCACTATTCCCATTTAATCTACCTAAGTTAACACCGTTAGCAAATATAAGCCTATTATTTTATCATTTTGAAAAGGACGGGGAATTTTGACTTAGCTGCAACAATCGCAGATTGATGAACCTGATAGTTTGTGAAGGAATGATTAGAGATGATCAGAAAATCCCTTTTTCAGCACCAATCTGAAAGTTAAATTAATTCTTGGGGTTAAAGCGCGTGTTGTTTTTGGCGAACGTTGTTCCCAAAACTCCTGAGTTTGTTTTTTCACAAGCAGAGCGCTGCCATGATCCAGTTCTAAAGAAATCACAGGCACCTTTTCTTTATAATCTCTGAACTGAAAAATTCTCGTTGCTCCAAAACTCACCATAACAATAACAGGATATTCACCTAATGCGTGTGCATTATCCCGGTGCCACCCCATGTAATCTTTTCCGTCCCGATAATAATTCAGTAAACATTCGTTAAATGAAGTCTCAAATTTAGCTTCAAGCTTCGCTTTGATACTTAACAAAGGCACTGTCCAGTATTGGGCTTTCAGGGTTAAGCCTTCAGCATGATATTCGGCATGTTCATCTCCCAAAAAAGCAGTCAAACGGGGTTGTACTCTCTTTTTACCAAATTGAAGAGCAGGTTCCTGTATCCAGGAAACATCATTCTTAAAGTGGTCAAAATAAGTATCGCTTTCTTGTGTGGTAAAGAAATCGGGGAATAACACTGCCTCTCCATGTGATGGAAGGATATTGTGGTGATCTGCGTCAATCAGATGTTGCATAAGGTACGAATTGAGATACTTTGCACCATCAAATAACGTATTTTATGCTGAACAATCATCCAGATCATATTGTTGAGGGAAAATACTAAAATTATCGGCCAGTATGTTCTTTATAGGAGGCTACAAAAAGCACGCTGACCGATGGGTATAGCTTACCCTGTTCAAACAGGATAAGTGAATCTATTCGTTAAATCAGAACAGGGATTAAGCTGTTTCTAATTTTACTATGTTTCTGTAAGGAAAAGAATTAAAGATATGGCGACGTGCAAATCTTCCTGGAGAATCTGCATTGACCAATTTCACATAAATTGCTTTTGGAACTTCAAAATACTCATATCCGCTTCCATCAAGGAAATGAACTGTAAGTACCAGGCCAGCCCAGTTATAATCAGCAATACCACATGAAGTGATTGTACTTGTATATTCTTCAATTGAGCCAGCAAGTGTTTCAGGAGCAATGCTAACCAGGAAATGATAGGCTTCAATAATTTCTTTACTTTTTGTTTCAGCAGCTAATTTAGCCTCATCACTTTCCTGAAATTTATCAGGATGATATTCCTTCATTAAATTTCTGTAAACAGTTTTAAGCTCTTTTAGCTCGGCATCTTTTTGAACACCTAACAATTTTCTGTAATCGACAATCTTCTTCATAAATATATTTAATGCAATTATTGTCGACATTTAACAGGCTGAAATTCAGGATCAACCCATAATAATGGCTAACAATTTTGCAAAGGTACAATTTTATATGGGAAAGAAAGATTAAGGTTTGATTAATAGTGATTAACAATATTTTAATGTGGTTTGATCAGGCTTTTAATCCACTTCTTTGTCACTGTTAAACAGATTTAATTTTACTTTTTCACGCTCAACTTCTGCAATCAGCTCTTCTTCTGTAGGGAGATACCTCATATACTTGGTTGCAAAAAGCCGCGGGTTATCATTAATTACTGAATATTTAACCACCGTCTCACTTTTTTCCGTGCAAAGAATGATACCAATTGTTGGATTATCGCCTTCTGGCTTCTTTAAATCCTCAAACATACGACGATACATATCCATTTGACCAACGTGCTGGTGCGTAAGTTTACAAGTTTTCAAATCAATCAAAACAAAACACTTCAGCAGATAATTATAAAAAACCAGGTCAACATAAAAATGTTCGGTTTCTGTACCAATCCTAAATTGTCGTCCAGCAAAAGTAAAGCCTTTTCCTAATTCCAATAAAAATTGCTGAAGATTTTCAATTAAAGCAGCTTCAATTTCTGACTCATTGACAGCAGTTGACTGTTGAATATTTAAAAACTCAAAGATAAATGGATCCTTAATAAAATCTTCCGGACTTTGTTTTAACTGTTGGCTTTTTCCTAATTTCCCAGGCTTATTATCCGACGACAAAAGTCTTTGATAATAGAATGTATTAATATTGCGTTCAAGAGTACGAACACTCCAACCTTGCGCTGACGCTTCATTTAAATAATAAGTTCTTGCATCCCTAATTTTCAATCCTCATAATAAGCCTGTCATGACTCCATGTCAAATTGCTACACAGTGTGTAGCAAATCTCATTTTCAGGATAAATAAGATAAAATTGCCGGAAATTACGAAGGTTCGCATATGAAAACCCTTTCCCAAATTCAAAAGTCAAAGCCTTAGAAAGTTCTTTCAATATCGCTTCTCCATAAACTGCTTTTTCTTCTCCGTGTTGCTCTTGTTCTACAATACGTTTACCTATTAGCCAATATGCATCAACCATCGCTGTATTTACAGCTGTATAAGCTTTCTGCCTTGCCTTACTTAAGATTAACTTGATTTCTTCTATGTAATTACTCATAATTCAATTTACCCCACATCCCTTAACTGGAGTTAATTTAATTTCACAAAACAAACAAACCCCTTAATTTATAATATTTTAACCCCATTTTAATCCAGTTTTAACAAGACTTTAATTACCCCATTTTACTTTTGCTCAAACAAAACACACCATAAGCCTGTCCGGGCCATATTTATAAAACCCGGACAGGCTTTAAATTAAACCACTAACCAAAATAATATGCTTCAGCACCCTATTTTAGCCGCATTGGGCACACCAGAAATCCTTGTTATCCTGGTCGTTGTATTACTCCTTTTTGGAGGTAAAAAAATTCCTGAACTAATGAAAGGCCTGGGCCAGGGCGTTAAAGAGTTTAAAGACGGTCAAAAAGGGAATGAATGAGTTTGGATTTAGATAGTTACCTTTGTGGCTCAACAAACCCTGAGCAGCAAATGTTTAATATCGGATTAGCAGAAGATGATGTAAAAATAGCCAGCCTGGTTAAGACCGGACTGGAAGAACATAATTATAATGTCACTACTATCCCTGATGGCATAATGGCCCTTTATACCTTTCAGGAAGAGCAATTCGATCTGTTGATCCTCGATGTCATGATGCCCGGAATGAACGGGATTGAAGTTTGCCGTCAGATCAGACAAACCAATAAAGAAGTTCCGATCCTGATGTTAACTGCATTAGGTTCCATTGATGATAAAGTACTGGGACTCAATTCCGGTGCGGATGATTACCTGGTCAAACCTTTCCACTTCAAAGAATTACTGGCCCGTATTGAGGCGATGCTCAGAAGACAGCAAACCGTACAAAGCCAGCTTAAACACACCCTTAGTTTTGAAGATATCCTGATGGATACCTATTCCAAAACTGTTCAGCGTGCAGGTAAAGACATTACACTTACCGCAAAAGAATTCACGCTGCTTGAACTCTTCCTTAAAAACCCAAACCGTCTTTTATCCAGACAGTACATTGCAGAAAATGCCTGGGATATCAGTTTTGATACCGGCACCAATGTGATTGATGTTTATGTAAACTTCCTGCGCAATAAGATCGAAAAAGGATTTGACAAGAAAATAATCCATACGAAAATTGGTATGGGCTATATCATGAAGTAAACAATTCCATGAAAATCAAAGACCGCCTGGCTTTATATTTCACGCTGATCAGTACAATTACACTGTTATGTGTATTATCAGTTACCTATTTCACCTTCAAAAAAGTGATGGAGTCTGAGTTTTTTGACCGCCTGACTGACCGGACTATGGTTACGGCCAAACTCTACCTCGAAGCAGATGAAATTTCGGATGAAGCTTTAAATAAAGTAAGGACACAATATCTGGAAAAGCTGAACGGAGAAGTTATCCGCATTTACAATGAGCGCAACAGTGCCGCTTTTATTGGCGATGACCAGCAATTCTGGAGCAGCCAGACTATTGATAAGGTAAGAGAATTAGGAAAGTTACGTTTCAAAGAAGGAGAAAGACAGGTAGTCGGAATTTTCTATAAAGACAATCAGGGTGATTTTGTGATCCTCGCCTCTGCGATAGATCAAGGTACAACGCTAAGAATCCATAAATTATTGAAAGTGATGATTGGTGTATTCATCATCATCTTTCTTGGCCTGCTGCTTTCTGGCAGATGGATCGCTAAAAGAATATTATCTCCGCTTGATGTATTCATTGACCAGGTCAAATTAATCAAGTCGAATAATCTTCATTTCAGAGTAGAAGAAGGAACGAATAAAGACGAAATTACTTTACTCGCACAGAATTTCAATAACCTGATGGAGCATCTGGAACACTCTTTTATTTTGCAGAAGACATTTGTTGCCAACGCTTCTCATGAACTGCGGACACCAGTTACCAGGATGATTATCGGAGCTGAAATTGCACTTTCCAAAGAACGCCAGAAACAAGATTATGAAAAAGCACTTCACTCGGTACTGGAAGATGCGGAAAAATTAGAAAATATAATTACTGCGCTTTTTAATCTCGCACAAGCTGATCTCGAATATAGTTCTTCACTCGCTGAGCAGATCCGTATGGATGAACTGATCTGGCAGTTGCAGGCAGAATGGAACAAGCATAAAGGCCCAAACAAACTGCTGGTAGAAATGACAAATCTGCCGATGACAGACGATGCCCCGTTAATCATTACTGCAAATCCTACTTTACTACAAATCGCCCTGGACAATATCATCAGCAATGCTTTTAAATTTTCAGATGACCAGCAAGTAAGCTGCAATCTGGATATTTCTCCTGCTGGAATGACTGTAACCATCAGTGACCATGGCGTAGGCATACCTGAAGCTAAATTGAAGGAAATCTTCAAACCATTTTACAGTTCTTCACATAAAGTAGAACATGCGGGTAATGGCATGGGCTTATATATGGCACATAAAATCATTACGCTGTTTAACGGAAAAATCACAGTAACGTCATCTAATGCTATCGGCACTACTTTCCGCATTGAATTTCATTCATTTTAATCAGTTTTTAATACCCCTTTAATTCACCTTTAATTTCTCGAAATTAGATTTGTTTAAAATATTAAGCAAATGACCTCTAACTTCCTGAAATATCAACTGTTAATCTTCGGCTTCGCTCTGCTAGGCTTCTCCGAAAATGCAGCAGCTCAGGCAACTGACACGCTCAAAATCAGTCTGCCCAAAGCAGAAAAGCTATTTATACAGAACAATTATCAATTAATTGCCCAAAACTATCAGACAGATCAGGCCAGGGCAGAAATCATTACTGCCAAACTTTTTGATAATCCTGAATTAAATGTAGAAACCCAGTTATATAACTCTAAAACTAAAAGGTTCTTCGAGACTTCTAAAACAAACGGAGAATATCAGGCCTCTATTTCTCAGCTGGTTAAACTCGCAGGAAAAAGAAATAAAAATATTCAGCTCGCTAAATCAGGTGTAAAATTAGCAGAATACCAATATTTCGATCTGATGCGCACTTTAAGATTTAACCTGCGCTCTAACTTCTATAAAACTTATTTCGCACAACAATCTGCAAAGCTTTATCAACAACAAATAGGCTCTTTGCAAAAACTGCTTTCTGCTTCAGAACAGCAATTGAAAATGGGAAATCTGGCGATGAAAGATATTATCAGGATCAAATCGCTGGTATACAGCCTGCAAACAGAGTACAATAACCTGGAAAACAGTATTGAGGATATGGAAACAGACCTTAAACTGATGACCAACCTTAAACCAGATGCAAATCTTGAACTGGTTATGGATCCTTCAGAAGAACAAGCTTATCAATTAGATAAAGCAGTTTATACCAACCTGCTGGATTCAGCCCGTACTAACCGTGCGGATTTGAAAATGACACAAACCGGAATTGATTACGCACAAAAAGCACTCAGCGTACAAAAAGCGAATGCCGTACCTGATGTACAATTTTCTTTAACCTACGATTTGCAAGGAAGTTATCCGAATAATTATACCGGACTAGGCATGCATATCCCACTGCCTTTATTTAACAGAAACCAGGGAGAGATTAAAAAAGCGAAAATTGCTATTGATGCTGGAAAAAACCAATTGAACCAGCAAGAATCTGCCTTACAAAATGAAGTCTTCAACAGCTATAAATCAGCTTTAAGAACAGAGGGCCTGTATAAAGGTTTCGATAAAAGCTTTAGCAGTGACTTTGATAAACTGATCGGCGAAGTGATTAAGAACTTCAAAAGCAGAAACCTGAGCCTGCTGGAGTTTATGGACTTCTATGACTCCTACAAAGAAAGCACGCTGCAAATGAATGACCTGAAATACCAGCGAATGAATGCCAAGGAAGAAATCAATTATGTAACCGGTACTACAATTTTCAAATAATACAAACATGCAAACCCAAACCAAACAATTTACCAGGCTGACCATTGGCGTAATAGCCGCTTTGGTATTTTTACAAAGTTGTACAGAACACGTTAAAGAACCGCCTAAAGATGAACAATTCGTCGTTACTGATTCCCTGATCCACAGATTACTGATTGACACGGTCAGAAACCCGAATAGTGAAACCGATTTAAGCTTCTCTGCCAAGATAGCTCCAAATGAAGAAACCACAGCGAAAATATTTCCGATGGTAAGTGGTAATGTACGTTCAGTTCCAGTTAAACTGGGTGACCGCGTGTCTAAAGGACAAGTATTAGCTACTATGGGAAGCGCTGAAATGGCCGGATTTGATAAAGAAGCGATCAGCTCTTCTGCCGAGCTGAGAAACGCAGCAAGAAGCATGAAACTTGCTGAAGATTTATATAAAAGCGGCTTATCATCTGCCAGAGATCTGGAAGAAGCTAAAAACAATTACCTGGTTAAACAAGCAGAGGAAAAACGCAGTAAAGCAGTGCTGAACCTGAACGGTGGCAGCACCAATGGAACTTATACTTTGAAATCACCGATTTCGGGATTCGTCATTGAGAAAAATGTAAACAGCAATATGCAGCTCAGACCAGACAATAGCCAGAGTTTGTTTACCGTAGCCGATTTATCGACTGTATGGGGACTGATCAATATCTATGAATCTGATATTTCCAGTGTTAAACAAGGTGATGAGGTAAAAATTTCTATCCTCTCCTACCCTGACAAAGTTTTCACAGGAAAGATTGATAAGATTTACAATATCCTTGACGAAGACAGTAAAGTAATGCATGCCAGAGTAAGCATTCCGAATCCTGGTTATTTATTAAAACCAGGCATGATGGCCACGGTACAGATTGCTTCAAAATCTGATGTGAACCTGCCGTCTATCAATGCGAACAACATCATTTTTGACGAAAATAAAAATTATGTACTGGTACTGGATAAAGTAAAAAAAGTACGTATACAAGAAATAGAAATAGGGAGAAAATCAGGCGATAAGGCTTATATCAGCAAAGGACTTCAACCAGGTGACCGTATTGTTGCCTCTAAACAAGTATTCCTTTATGAAAGCCTTAAAGACTAATTTTCTTACACCAGATAAAAATCCACTATAATGAATAAATTCATTAAGACGATCATAGGTTTTTCCCTAAAAAACAAGATCTTCATTTTCTTTGCTACCCTGGTGATGATCGTGGCTGGTTACCTGAGCTTTAAGCACACCACCATCGAGGCTTTTCCAGACGTAACCAATACGAATGTTACGATCATTACACAATGGCCGGGCCGTAGTGCCGAAGAGGTAGAAAAGTTTGTGACCAGGCCGCTTGAAATAGCGATGAACCCGACTGAGAAAAGAACCAGTATCCGTTCTTCTTCACTATTCGGTTTATCTATCGTTAAAATAACCTTTGAAGATGATGTAGATTATGCCTTTGCGAGAGTTCAGGTAAACAATCACATTGCTGAAGCAGATATCCCCGCAGGTGTAAATCCTGAGGTTGAACCGCCATACGGGCCAACGGGAGAAATTTTCCGTTACACTTTAAAAAGTGACAAGAAATCAATCCGGGAATTAAAAACATTGCAGGATTGGGTAGTTCAGAGAGAGTTGCTTTCTGTACCTGGCATCGCCGATGTAGTGAGCTTTGGTGGAGAGGTTAAAACCTACCAGATCACCGTAGACCCACAGAAATCTATACAATATGGCGTAACTGCTTCTGAACTTTTCGACGCGGTATCAAAAAGTAATATCAACGTAGGTGGTGATGTGATCAACCAGGGTGGTCAGGCTTATGTAGTCCGTGGAATTGGCGTACTCAATAACATTGATGAGATCAATAATGTGATTGTAGACAATGTAAACGGAACACCAGTTTATGTAAAAACTATTGCCGACGTCACAGAGAGCGCTTTACCAAGATTAGGACAAGTAGGCCGCGATAATGACCCCGATGTCGTTGAGGGGATTGTAGTTATGCGTAAAGGCGAAAACCCGAGCGAAGTACTGACCCGGTTAAAAGAGAAGATTAAAGATATCAATGATAATATCCTGCCGCCGGATGTGAAGATCAGTACTTTCTATGACAGAGAGAACCTGGTTAACTTTGCAATCCATACAGTAATGCACAATATGATGGAGGGGATTATCTTCGTTACCGTTATTGTGTTCTTATTTATGGCAGACTGGCGGACTACGCTGATTGTGTCGATTATCATTCCCCTGGCTTTACTGTTCGCCTTTATTTGTTTGAAATTAAAGGGAATGTCTGCCAACTTATTGTCGATGGGGGCGATTGACTTCGGTATTATTATAGATGGGGCCGTGGTGATGGTCGAGGGGATTTTTGTTGCCCTGGACCACCGTGCACAGGCTACCGGAATGCAAAGATTCAATGGCCTGAGTAAACTCGGGATCATTAAAAGAGCTTGTTTGGAGAATGGTAAAGGTATATTCTTTGCCAAACTAATTATCATTACAGGGTTACTACCTATTTTTACCTTTGAGAAAGTTGAGGGGAAAATGTTCTCACCATTGGCATGGACATTAAGTTTTGCCTTACTGGGTGCATTGATCCTCACTTTTACTCTGGTACCTGCACTGGCAAGTGTCCTGTTAAATAAAAATGTAAAAGAAAAACACAATTTCTTTCTGCGTGCAATTACCAATGGAACAATCAGGTTTTACAATACCTGTTTCAAAGCGAGAAAACTGGTATTCGGAATTTCACTGGTTATTCTGGTCTTAGGTTTATTCAGCTTCAAATTCCTGGGTACAGAGTTTTTACCATCGCTTGATGAAGGCTCTATTTATGTTCGTGCAAGTGCGCCGCTGAGTATATCCTTAGATGAAACTAAAAAACTATCTAATGAGATCCGCAAGATCTTCCTTCACTTTGATGAGGTCAAACAAGTGGTCTCTCAAACCGGAAGACCTAATGATGGTACAGATGCTACTGGTTTTTACAATATGGAATTCCTGGTTGATATTTATCCGAAGGATGAATGGAAGCGTAAAGAGAGTAAAGAGCAGCTGATTGAGCGCATGCAAGAGCGGTTAAAAGGTTATCCGGGGATTAGTCTTAACTTTTCTCAGCCAATCTCTGACAACGTAGAAGAAGCGGTCTCTGGTGTAAAAGGATCAATCGTAGTGAAGATGTTTGGTAATGACTTCCATTTCATTGAGAAACAGGAAGAGAAGATCGAAAATATCCTGAAAACAGTGAAAGGAATTGAAGATTTAGGGATCTTAAGAAACTTAGGACAGCCTGAATTGCAGATCAATCTTGATCAGACTAAAATGGCACTTTATGGGGTAAGAACTGAAGATGCGAACGCGGTTATTGAAATGGCAATCGGTGGAAAAGCAGCGACCCAGATCTATGAAGGTGAACGTAAGTTTGACCTGAGGATCAGGTATCCGGATTCCTTCAGACAAAATGAGGAATCTATTGGTAACCTGAGAATACAAAGTCTTTCGGGTGCAAAAGTACCATTGAGTGAAATTTCCACGATTAAAAAAGTAACTGGCCCGAGTATTATATACCGTGATAAACACCAGCGGTATGGCGCGATTAAATTCTCGATCAGAGGAAGAGATATGGGAAGTACTATTGCAGAAGCACAGGCAAAAGTAAACGCAGCAATCAAATTGCCTAAAGAATATAAATTACAATGGGCAGGAGATTTTGAAAATCAGCAGCGTGCAACTGCAAGATTGTCTCAGGCAGTTCCAATCAGTTTATTGCTGATCTTCTTTATCCTGTTTGTTTTATTCGGGAATATTAAAGATTCATTGCTGGTACTGAACAATGTTCCTTTTGCAATGGTTGGAGGGGTTTTAGCCCTGCTTGCCTCTGGCGTCAACTTTAACATCTCGGCAGGTATCGGTTTTATAGCCTTATTTGGGATCTGCGTACAGAACGGGGTGATTTTACTGACGAAGTTCAAGTCAAATATAGCGGAGCTGAAGTACCACCCCACCTGGTCATTTCCTGATGCCTTGAAGGATGGTATTGCCACCAGGCTGCGTCCGGTAATTATGACCGCCATGATGGCCGCAATCGGCCTTATGCCTGCTGCATTGTCAACAGGAATTGGTTCTGAGGCTTCAAAACCTTTAGCGATTGTAGTAATCGGAGGTTTAATTACGAATACTTTATTCAGTTTGTTTGTCTACCCGATTGTATTTTATTGGGCTTATCATAAAAAAGCCAGACACCTGACAGAAACCAGGGATACGGCAGGAGTAGCGCATCATTAAGGTGCGCAATCCTAAAAACTTTTTTTTCAGTTGGTTAGGGTTGTGTTTGCATTGAGCCAAAGGATTGGCAGATTTTTGAAGCTCAATTGTGCAAACACTTTAAAGGGGTACCGCGAAAGCGGCTACCCCTTTTTAATTTTTATGCATCTTTTGTGAAACAGTACCGCGGTTGAGGTGTTAAGTAATTAGAATAAGCAATTAAACTATGGCAGATTTAGAATTACACAATCCGGAATTTGAAATTACAGCAGCAATAAATGGAGCAAATCAAACCATCCAGGTACAACCAGATGAAACAAGCGATGGGGTGGAGTATTTTATCTGTAAATCGGAAGGTCAGCAGCTTACCCAGATCAGAAAAGACGAGGATAGTAAATGGGAGCAAATGTGGGGCGAACTGAGTCAGGAAGATGTTGACAGTATTGGATATAAAATTGAAAATAAATCATAACTATGGAAGCGCCAAAGACACATCTTAAATTACGTTCAGGTAGGTTCTCTATTGAAAAACATGAATATTCTAATGTGGGTTTAACAGAACGGTTTGTTTCTGTATTTGCCGGGGCTGTTTTATTAAGCAGAAGTTTGAGCAATCCTTTCAGACCAAGGTTTTTATACGGCGCCTACCTTACCTATCGGGGGTTTACCGGACATTGTCTGTTCTACGAGCAATTAGGTATTGATGCCAGAAGACCACAGGCAATTAATGTGCGTGGAGAGTTTGTGATCGACAGACCTGCTGCCGAAGTATACAGTTACTGGAGAAATCTGAAAAACCTGCCAGGAAGTTTGAATTACCTGATGGACGTGAAGATGATCGATGAACATTTATCACTCTGGAAGAGTAAGGTGCTGGGAAATTTAATCCCGGTTGACTGGAAGGCAGAGATTGTAAAAGATGAACCGGGACATTTGATCGGCTGGAAATCAACTGCTGATTCTGTACTGCGTCATGTTGGAAGAGTAGAATTTGAAGAGACTCCGGATGGATTGGGTACTGTTCTTAAGATTGTTATTTCTTATCATCCACCCGCTGGAGGTCTTGGAATAGGTGTCGCCAGGTTATTAAACCCTTATTTAGAGCATTTGCTGACTAAGGAAATTAAAACTTTCAAACACCAGGTAGAATTACCTGTATAATATTTATACAGGTAATTTTATAAATGATTAAGCTGGTGCTTGTCCTGCAAAAGCGACTACCATGATAATCATCAGAATATACATTGCGATAAGTACGATAGTCAGTACTCCCCAGAATTTAAAGAATGATTTCAATTTGCTTATGGCTTCGCCTAAGCTTGGCTGATCAGCAAATAAAACAGCTTTATTAGCCGAAGTAGAGAATTTATAAAGTAAAAAGCTAGGGTAAAACTGTAAAAGTCCGATTAACAGATAAAAGACAGTGAGTACAGTTGGCCCTAATTTTAGTAAGGGGTTACCCGGCATAGTTGAGCTTAAAGTCGAATAGATCGCCCCTACGCTAAACGCAGACATCACAAACATAGCTGCGAATACAAAGCCTACAATTGATAGAAATCTTGTCCACTTCGCCGCCTGATAGATATAACTGCGTATATCTTCGGTAATCCATAATGCATCAACCTCCGCATCTTCCTGCAATTCTGGTTTTATTTCTTCAAAGTTGTCCATGATCTTGTATTGTATTGAAAAATCTATTTTAATTTTTTAAACATAAAGAATATTTGGGTGTACCACAAGTTTATTGCGGGATGGATTTAAAAAATTTGATACCTTTGCGCCAAATCAAGAAAAAAATCATTCATGGCATTACAATGTGGGATAGTTGGTTTACCAAATGTTGGAAAATCCACCTTATTTAACTGTTTATCAAACGCAAAAGCTCAGGCTGCAAATTTTCCTTTCTGTACAATCGAACCTAATATTGGTATCATTACGGTTCCTGATGAGCGTTTAACCAAGCTTGCTGAGCTGGTAAAACCAAATCGCGTAGTTCCGAATACAATCGAAATTGTTGACATCGCTGGTTTGGTAAAAGGTGCATCCAAAGGTGAAGGGTTGGGAAACCAGTTCTTAGGAAACATCAGAGCTACTAATGCAATCATTCACGTTCTTCGTTGTTTTGACGATGGAAATGTAATCCATGTGGATGGTTCTGTTGATCCTATCCGTGATAAAGAGATTATCGATACTGAATTACAGCTTAAGGATTTGGATACGGTAGAAAAACGTATCCAGAAAGTGGAGAAACTGGCTAAAACAGATAAAGAAGCTAAAAAGACTTTCGAAATTCTAAGTGTGATCAAACCTCATCTGGAAAGCGGACAATCTGTTCGTTCGGCAGCTTTGACTGAAGAAGATTTCGACTTTATCCAGGATTTAGGACTGTTAACACAGAAACCTGTTATGTACGTTTGTAATGTAGATGAGAATTCTGTAATTAACGGAAACGCTTATGTTGACCTGGTAAAGGAAAATGTAAAAGGCGAAAACGCAGAAGTATTGATTATTTCTGCTAAAATTGAATCTGAAATTGCTGAACTAGAAAGCTATGAAGAACGTCAGGAGTTTTTATCTGATTTAGGATTAACTGAATCTGGTGTAAATAAACTGATCCTTGCGGCTTACCGTTTGTTAAACTTATATACTTATTTCACTTCAGGTGTTCAGGAAGTAAGAGCATGGACAATTACTAAAGGTTTTACTGCGCCTCAGGCTGCCGGTGTAATCCACACAGATTTTGAAAAAGGATTTATCCGTGCTGAGGTAATTAAATATAATGACTTCATTACTTTAGGGTCAGAAAATGCTTGTAAGGATGCCGGAAAACTTGGTGTTGAAGGTAAAACTTACGTAGTTGAGGATGGTGATATTATGCACTTCCGTTTCAACGTATAATTAATTTATAAATGAGCTCCGGCCCTGTTGTTCAGGCAGGCCGGAGTTATTGTAGCTGCGGTCTCCTGAGGCAGATTTATCCATAGTCCTTTGTGGGTATTGCAAATTTCCTTTAATAGCAATCCGGCTATTTGCAAATCATTTGTTATTTTCTAATCAACCTCCATACCTTTAACGAATATCAGAAGCTAGTTACTGGCTATGTTCTCCAGCAGTTTGATACGGGTCGAGGCGTTTCAAACCCGTATCAAACCCGCTTCAAACTGCAACCAGAACCCGTCAAATACCTTGTTGAAATATAATCGTCTTACAATCGAACTGAACGTCTGTCTTGCGAGTGTAGGAATTTGTTATTTATGCAAAAACACAGTTAAACCAACATTTAGAAAGGCTTAAATCATAGATATTTTTGCTCATACTCAGGAATAAAATGCTTTCTGTATTATACAGAATGGAAGGAGAGCTTCCAAAGAAAAAAAATAACCGCATCAAAGGAATTGATGCGGTTATCAGAAAAGTATTTTTTATTAAAATCAGTCTTTATTTACAATAAGACCCCGGTCAGGAACATAACCGCTACTGAGAAATAAATAATCAGTCCGGTAACGTCAACCAGCGTAGCTACAAAAGGAGCCGATGAAGTTGCAGGGTCAGCGCCCAGCTTTTTAAGCAATAACGGTAACATAGAACCTGCAAGAGAACCCCATAAGACAACACCTACAAGGGCTACACCTACGGTAACACCAATCAATGCCCAATGTGGTCCATATAAATTAGAGAACAATGTCCAGATAAAAATCCTCAGGAAACCTATTGAACCTAACACCAGTCCCAGCATTAATCCCGAAATAATCTCCCTGCGCATTACACGCCACCAGTCTCCTATCGTGATTTCTCCCAGTGCCATTGCCTGAATAATCAGCGTTGAAGCCTGAGAACCACTGTTACCACCACTGGAGATAATCAATGGAACAAACATTGCAAGCACAACCGCTTTAGCGATATCAGCCTCAAAATGAGCCATTGCTGTCGCAGTCAGCATCTCTCCAAGGAAAAGTACAACCAGCCAGCCAATCCGTCTTTTAAACAGCCCGAAAATAGGCATATCAAGATAAGGTTCATCCAGTGCCTGGGTACCCCCTATTTTGTGCATATCTTCTGTATACTCTTCATTCGCAATCCACAAAATATCATCAACAGTTACAATACCAAGCAACACATGATTATCATCTGTTACCGGCAAAGCCACTCTGTTATTCATTCTGAAGACATTAATAGCTTCTTCCTGCGGGTCATTTGCATTCAGCGCGATAGATCTGTTATCGGTAAGTTCTCCGACCGGAACCTCAGGATTAGCGAGTAAAATCTCCCTGATCCTGATATCATCCAGTAAAATACCATTTTCGTCTATGACGTAAATCACATCAATCGTTTCCGAATCCTTTCCGTATTTCCTGATGTGTTCCAGAACCCTTTTAACAGTCCAGTCAGTTTTCACAGCTATATAATCAGGCGTCATTAACCGCCCGACACTATCTTCCTTATAACCAAGCAGAGATAAGGCTTCTACCCTGTCTTTAGCTGGTAATAAAATGATTAATTTCTTTACCGCATCTCCTTTGAGTTCAGAGAACAACGAAGTTCTGTCATCAGGAGGCAGTAAATTAATAAGCTGCGCAAGCTTTTCTCCGGGAAGTTTTTTTATGATTTTTTCCTGAGTAGGAAAATCCAGAATTCTAAAAACGTTAACTGCCCTTTTAATAGACAGTGTATCTATGAATTTAACCGCATATTGAGGAAGTTCGTCTATAAGATGTTCAACGTCCGAGATATTAAGCGCGTCTAAATATTCCCTTAACTGTTCATCGCCTTCACGCTCAATTAGTTCAACAACTTCTTCAACAACCTTTTCTTCCATAAATAGCGCTTTTATTATTTACATGTTTCTTTTGCTTTACCAAGATTGCAAAAGTGATGTTTTATTTTTAAAAACGCATTACGTAAACTATAATTAATTGTAATCCTTATCGTTTATAACATCTCCGAATGTCCATTCTACAATCTTTTCCATAGAATGCTGCAATTCATTTTTAGTTTCAACAGGACTTCCTAAAACAAGATGGTTAGTACCTGCAACAAGCAGCGTAGAAACTATATTAAAATAAGTAATACAATTATCAAACCCCTGCTCCTTTGCTGGCTGTAATTTTCTTTTGAGTGACCGGTTGCTGCCAGCTCTTTTCTTAATTATGATATTGTAATCAGAAGTATCATTTAATAATGCTGCCTGCATTTGACAATGGTCATAAAAATAATTAAACCTCTCTTTGAGCAGCACATTGATTGATTGCTGCATCGAAAGCGAAGGATCTTTAGACGCAGCTGGCTCTGTCAGATTGTTTGTCCAAAAGTTATTTTCCACTACGCAAGATTTCACGAGTTCATTGAAATCTCCAAAATAACGGTAAATAAGGATTTTTGAAACCCCTGCTAATTTAGCTACTTTATTAACACCCAATCCGCCAAAGCCATCCTTTTTAAGGATCACACCTACTGCATCTAATAACTTTCTTTTTGTATTTTCCTTGTTTTTCATAGGTCGGATATTTTTCATGGTCGATGTTGCTTCCTTATAAATGAAATGTGCATGAGCGTAGCAATTTGCATACTCATGCAGTTCCATTTATTGTTCTTCATCAGTATTTATCTATATAACCAGGCAAGTTATAATTGATGTGATATGTAAAAAAAAAGATATGTCGCAATAGCGTCTTACAATTAATTTAGTTGTTTAAACCCAAGGTATGTGTCAGACCTATGGAAGGGGAAAATTTTATATTAAGCGGGTATAATTTTATATAAAAGGGTCATATTTCACTAAAAAGCATCTATCATTACATTAATGCTTGTATATTTATGTGCTTTGATTAGAACTTAAACAATAAAAATAATAGCGTATGATAATGAGCTGTATTGTTATTGACGACGAACCTCATGCTATTGATGAGTTAAGTGAGTTGATTGCACAGGTGCCTCATCTGAACTTAGTACAGAGTTTTCCGGATGCCAGGCAGGCGATTGCCTATTTGCAGGAAGCAGAACATGTTGATATTATCTTTTCAGATATCAGTATGGCTGTCCTTAACGGAATAGATGCTGCTGAAATATATAATAACTATTGCCATTTCCTGATTTATGTAACTGCGCACAGGGGTTATGCTCCGGAAGCTTTTCAAGCGAAAGCCGATGGCTACCTGCTTAAACCAGTCAGTTATATTTCCTTTACACAGAAAGTGGAAGACCTGACACTTAAGCATCAGGATATTATTAAACTGCAAAGGGACGAACAACAATTTTTGTTTATTAAAGGCGGTCAGAAGAGCAGTTTTATAAAGATAAAATATAGTGATATTGTATATATCGAGGCGATGTTAAATTATATCATGATCCATACCACTACTGGTCATGAAATAACTTATATTGGTCTTAAAGCAATGGAAGATAAATTACAGATCATGGATATCTTTTTCAGGATTAACAAGTCGATTATTATCTCTTTGAATTACCTGGATCGTGTGGATGGAAATATTGCAAGACTGGCACCGGGACAAAGTTATCAGATAGGTGACAAGTACAAAAGTGTGTTCCTCGATTTTCTAAGGAAACATACTTTGAAATCTTAAAAAATTAAAATATAAAAGCGTGTTTCATCATCAAGTTCAGAAACACACTTTTATACTTAGATAGATTCATTTTTCAGGAGATTTATACTTGTACGAATCCTGACATACTAGTTCCTGCAAATGTCCCGGTCGGATCAGCTGGTGCAACTGTAGGGCGACGATCAGATTGTTTTTGATATAAAAACAAGGTTTTTTTTGTCAGTGTTAGTTTCTTTTTGGTCAAACTCATGGCTATATTTTTTTTAGTTTATAGCCAATGTTATCCCGTCAAAAAACCCTACACACCTTTATTATATTACATGCTAAAATTATTATATAAAGACCTGTTAAAACCGACAAAAACCATCCGTATACATGTGTTATGCTGGTTTATATTCATCTTGTATGAAATAAGTCTTTTAGAAATTATATACGGAAATCCGCGTCCCTTACTGCACACAGTATTATACTATTTATTGAACATTATCCTGTTTTATGTTCATTCACAGCTAGTACTACCACGCATATCAACCAAGTCAATATCTTATCTATGGCTCATTCCTTTATTAACAGCTCTGGAGCTTGTAGTTTATTGTACAATTGCCGTAGCGATAAGCTGTATGATAATGGCATTCTCTGGTGATGCCATAAAAATTGAATATTTCAACAGTAAATTTTTCGGGATTACACTTTGGCGCGGCATCTATTTTATACTCTATGCCTCTGCGTATTATATTTTTCTTCGCTACCACAGAAAAAGACAAGCGGCACTAACCAAAACCATAGAAAACGAGCAACTGCAAAACGAACTTCTGCGTGCGGAACAAGATTTCCTGCGTGCACAAATCAACCCTCACTTATTATTCAATACCTTAAGTTTTATCAAATACGCGGCTAAGAAAAAACCGGAAGAAGCGAACGAAGCTATTATGAGATTATCAAGCATCATGGGGTTTGCTCTGGAAAACAATAGCCAAACCATTCTCGTTGCCAAAGAGCTGGAACAAGTTGACAACATAATCAAGCTGAACCAATTGCGGTTCAATCATACCTTGCATATCAATTACATTACCCAACTCAATAACGCTCAGGTTACAATCATTCCCATCATTTTACTAACTCTGGTAGAGAACGTTTTTAAACACGGAAACCTGCTCGACAAGGATTACCCGGCAGAAATCAGGGTAGAATCCACAGCTGAATATTTAACCATTCAAACCAGCAATCTTCCAAATTATGACAGCAATGTAGAAAGTGGTAAAACAGGATTGGCAAATATCACCTCCAGGTTAGATCAGTTCTATAAAAACAACTACAAATTCAGTCACGAAATGGCAGGTAAATTATTTAAAGTGGAGCTCGTGCTGAAGCTGAAAGACTAGCTAAACCTTTGCGTTAAACCAGTATCTTATTGTTTAATTATTTATTAAATATCTAAACATTATTGTATGAAATTAACGATCTCCCCCGTCAGTATCACCCGTACGCCAGTATTTTCCCACACAGAAGAACTCTGTAACGTCTGGGATGAACTCAAAGATTATATCCATGAGTCTTCCCCTTCCTTTTTCGAAATGATCAGCGCCTATGAATATTCCGACTTAAAAGCGCTTGATCCCAAAATCAAATTTACCATCTGGAAGTATTTCAACCGGGCAAAATTCCGGGCTACACCCTATGGGAATTTCGCTGCATTTTCAATCATTCCTATTGAAAATCAAAACAGTACTGAGCCAGTCACCCTGTCAAAAAAACACATTGTCCATCGTTTTATCAACTGGCAGGAAAAGGAACACTTCAACACTGATCCGAAATGGTTAATCAACCATGCACGCTTCCTCACAACCAACACCACTGCCTATATCGGAGGCGGGGAATTACGCTACTTAAATACCGAAGATGGCTCCTTTGAACTGTCAGCGATTGATGCAGAAGAAACCACCCAGCTTACCCTGGATTTTTGCCGCACCAAACGAACTGTAGAAGAAATACAAGATTTTCTGCGCAATGAATATAGTTTGAGCAAAGCAATGACCGCCTACTTTTTGGAGCAGCTTGTCACCTTTCAGCTTTTAATTACCAATTTTCAACCGAATATTATCGGCCCTGATTACTATGGACGGATTGGGTATTCACAACCAGAAAAGAAAAACGATTACATTATTTCGGAAAGAAAAAGAATAAAAGGCCAGTTATCAGAGAGAAGGCTCCAGGTGCTGGCAGAACTGACCGACTTCCTTTCTAAGCATACAGAGGTTAGTAAAAGTGCTTCGCTGGATGATTTCAGGCACAAATTCGTGAAGAAGTTTGAACACAAAGAAGTTCCGCTCCAGATTGCCATGGATCCCGAAATTGGTATCGGCTACCGGTCTATGAGCCTCAATAAAGACGAAGGCCTGTTAATTCAGGATTTGAAAAAGAACAGGGCATACAAACAAATACACCAGATAGCTTATACCCCTTTACATCAGTTCATTCTGAACCAAATGATACAACATCAAACTATCCAGTTGTATGATTTTAAGGAGCAGGGAACAAATTCACAGCACCCCGTCGCCAATACGATCAGCGTATTGCTGCAATGCACAGAAGATAACATCATCATAGAAAATATTGGCGGAAGTACAGCAAATTCGCTTTTAGGAAGGTTTTCTTTAGCAAGTGAAGAAGTTACGGCAATAGGTCACCGGTTTGTTCAGATTGAACAGGAAGCTAATCCCGATATCTTATTCTTTGATATTGGCTATCAGATTGAAAAACATGCAGACAATATTAACCGGAGAAAAGCAATTTACAATTATGAATTACCCATTTTAAGCTGGCCCGAAAGTAAACATATTTTAGCCCTCAATGATATTATGGTTAGCGTGCGAGGTGAAGAATTGATACTTCATTCTGAAAAGTATGGTAAAAGGCTTATTCCAAAACTAGCTTCAGCCTATAATTATGCGCGTTCGGATCTCGCAGTTTACCGGTTCCTTTCGGACTTACAACATCAGGGTCTGCATTCCAGTTTAGGTATCAACCTCTCTAACATTTTCCCAGGGTTGTTACATTATCCAAGAGTACAGTATAAAAATGTGATTCTATGTCCGGAAAAATGGCTGGTTCCCAAATCCATCTGTCAGGAAGTTAATAGCAACCAGTTGTTAAATAAATTGTACGATTGGCTGAACACAATCAATTTACAAAAGCCTTTTAAAGGTGGAGACGGAGATCAAACCTTGGTTTTTAACCCCGAAATACAAGAAGACATGCACTCATTTGCGCTTTTCTGTAAGAATAAAACAGACTTATATATTGAAGAGGCTTTTATCTCTGCCCTGCCCCAGGTAACTGATGAAAATAATGCACCTTATTTACCGGAATTCATTATCAACCTGGAACATACAGAACAGCTTTACCTGCCTTATCCGTTCAGAGGCACCTGGAACAACATGCAGTATTTTTCTAATTTATATTTACCGGGAGAGGAGTGGCTTTATTTCGAAATCTACTGTCATCCTTCTAAATCCAATGCCATTCTTCTTGAAATTAACAGGTATTTTATTCGTCCCTGGAGAAAGAAAATAAAAAAATGGTTCTTTATCCGATACAATGATCCCGCCGATCATATCCGTTTAAGATTTCAATTAAAGGAAATTAAAGACGGATATGAGCTGATTTCAAGTCTCTCCCAAATTGTTGCACCTTACATCACCTCGGGAGTCGTTGCAGATTTGCAACTTAAAACTTACCGGCAGGAAACTGAAAGATATGGACTGGAAAGGATGGATCTGGCAGAAAAATGTTTCGCAGCAGATAGTGATTATGTAGTAACGATTATTGCCAGACCGGTTGAGATTAATGATCTCTATATCTTATCTATTAGCTTGATCGAAAATGTAATGTACAGAGCCCTGTATACAATGGAGCAACAATTACAATTTGCAGAAAGGATGCACACCAGTTTTGCTGCTGAATTTAATGTCCAGTCTGATTCGACCAAAAAGATTAATCAGAGTTATAAAGATTTTAACATTGACGCGCTGACTATAGTACCGACTAAATTACAGCAGAAAAAAGCTGAGCAAACAGTGCATGCATTTTTGAATAGTCTAAATGCCTGCCCGGAAACTGAGAAAAATAATATGCTTTCAGACCTGTTCCATATGCATGCCAACAGAATTTTTCACAATGACCAGCGCATGCATGAAATGATCATTTATAATTTCCTGACTAAACGGATCAAGATGAAAATTGGGAGGTTACAGAATCAAAATTTGCCTCAACCTATTTAGTTTCCGCATCTTTTACGTTAGACGACTCAAAAACAATAAGTTCTGTTAAAAAATAATTTAAAAAACAAGCTATGCATTGAACAAAATTACTATTTTTACGTAAGTGGTAACATGAGTATTTTCTCTATAAAAATTCAAATGAAGCTCTATTAATAGATAATCTATGAAACCTTCAATTAAAAATTATTATAACGCTCCTTCAGTATTGATCAAAAGCCTCGAAGCAATCGAAAGCTTTCAATCCGCCCACAAGGTTTTTCTTAAAAAAAATACGGAGGACTCCAGAAAATCAATGGCGCAATCACTGCAAACAGTAAAGGAACTGCAAGATGAATTGTCTGCTCCTGATGAATCTGCTGACGACATCAGGGTAGCTTTTTTAAAACAGGTCATGGCCCTTGAACAAAACATTGATGAGATCCATAAAGATGGTTTGTACCCTGATTTATACAGAGACAGCGAGTCTTCTTTCAGGCTGCTTAAAGATATTCTGGATAGCTTCAAAATATCATTATTATCAAAAGGGGAATCTTATCCGTTTGTAGAACTTTCGACAAGTAATAACGAATGGAAAGACCATGGTGTAATTGCTTTTTGCAGGGATGTGAAGAATAATCTGAAGCCAATAAAGTTTAAAAGCTTATGGGATGCTTTGCAATGTTACGAGAAAAATAAAACACAGCTTACTTATACTTTTGAGATTCTATCTATCACAGGAAATCTGGGTAAACAATCTTAAAAACAATACCAGGATATTCCATAAGAATATCCTGGTTATTTCAATTGCATTCCTGTTATAACTTTCTTAAGATCGATCCCTTTACCTAGTACGGGTTTAAAAATATCACCGGTTTCTTTAACCCTTGACAGCGCATTGTAAATTGTAAAATCTTTCATTTCCAATCCCTTTTTCACTTCTTCCCAGTGTAATGGCATAGAAACCGTAGCGCCAGGCTTTGGACGCAGCGAATACGGAGCGGCTATGGTAGCCTGAGGGCGGTTCTGTAAAAAATCCAGGTACATTTTTCCTCTCCGTTTAGAAACCGCACGTTCCAGACTTGTATATGACGGTATTTCGCGATTAACCAGCGTTACAATAATCCGCGCAAACTCCTTGCTCTGTTCATAAGTATATTTGTTTCCTAAGGGAATATAGATATGTAAACCTGTAGAACCGCTGGTTTTACAATAACAAGGGACACCCATATCATCCAGAATAGTTTTAGTGACCTGCGCCGCTTCGATTACCTGCTGAAAAGAATTTTTACCCGGATCAAGATCAATAATACACCAGGTGGGATAATTAGGTTTTTTAATAGTACTGCTCCAGGGATGAACTTCAATACACCCAAGCCCGGCCGTGTACAATAAGGTTGCTTTATCATCCCCTACCATGAAATGCTTATCTGAATCATCTCCTTCGGCATGATAAAGATAAGTTTTGATCCAGTCAGGAACTTTTCCGGTCACATCTTTCTGATAGAAACTCTGTGCTGTAATTCCGTTTGGATAACGGTTTAAAGACAAAGGCCGGTCTTTCATATAAGGTAATATAAATGACGCCATCTGCTCATAATAATTGATCAGCTCACGTTTCGTTATTTTTTCAACAGGCCAGTATAACTTATTCAGGTTAGTAAATTCCAGTGCATGCCCGTTTACTTTTTTCACCTGAGTTTCTTCTTTTGGATTCAGTAATTCTTTCATTCCTTTGAGCTTAGTCAAACCTTTATCAGTTTCAGTCAAAACAGCCGGCGTATCTGCTTCTTTTTCAAGAACAACTTCTTCAGCGTTTTTATCTTCCCGCATGCCTGCAAAAGATGGGTGCCGCATCAAACCATCTGCGGTCATTTCTGTAAAATTGACTTCACAGATCAGCTCCGGTTTTAACCAGAATGCCTTCGCCTTTGCCGAACCAGCTCTGAACGGGTTAGCTTTATTAAAATCGGGCTTGTCTGTAAAAGCTGGTTTAGCAATCAGCAAAGGTTCAAACCGGGTTAACAATTGCTGCTGCATCTCCACACTAAATCCCGTCCCAATCTTTCCGGTATAAATAAATTTCCCGTCATCAAACACACCAACCAGCAAGGAACTGAATGGTTTGCTGGTATCCGCATTCTTTGTATACCCGCCAATCACGACTTCCTGACGTCTGGCAGCTTTAATTTTGAGCCAATCACTGGTGCGTTCACCAACCACGTACAAACTGTCTTTTCTTTTAGCAACGATCCCTTCCAGCCCTGCTTTTTTTGCAGCTGCCAGAAATTCTATTCCTGAAGTTTCAAAATCTTTACTGAGCCTTACCGGGGAGTTTTCCGGGATCAGCTGAGTCAGTATCGCCTTTCTTTGTGTTAGAGGTAAAACTGTAAGGTCATACCCATCATACCACAAAATATCAAAAACATAGTACAACAACTCCCCGCCCTGGTTACTATGCCAATTCTGTAAAGCTCCGAAACTAGCTGTTCCTTTTTGATCTACGACAACAACCTCACCATCTACAATTGCATTAATATTCCATTCTTCCAATGCCTGGTAAATCGGATAAAACTTCTCCTGAAAAGATTTATTGTTCCGGGACTGGAATGCTACAGTCCCTTTATTCATAAAGGCAACCGCCCGGTAACCATCCCATTTAACTTCATATAACCATCCTTCTTCATCGAATGGCTTATTTACCAACGTCGCCAGCATAGGTTTTACCTGATCGTAAAAAGGAGTTTTTACAGTTCTAATCTTCTTGGGTTCAACCGTTTCAGGCTTTTTAGGTTTAATCGTCTTTTTTCCATAAACCTGAACTGGTTTCTTTTCCATTTGTTCAATCGTCTTTCTGGAAATCACCGATTTATCTTTCAGCAAGATATTTTCGCTTTTGGCATATTTATCTTTATGCTTGATCAAAAGCCAGCTATTTTCACCCATTCCATGAGTTTTGACCAGTGCAAAAGATCCTTTCAGCTTTTTGCCATGCAAAATAAAACTGATTTTACCGCTATGCAGCTGATGTCTGAGGTTTCTATCCTGGTCTTCTATAGTGCCATTTACCGGCTCTTCAGGCTCATAAGTCCCCTCATCCCAAACAATAACTGTCCCCCCACCGTACTCTCCTTTAGGAATACTACCTTCAAAATCTTTGTAATCGTAAGGATGATCTTCAACCATCATCGCAAGCCGTTTAACTTCAGGATCAGTGGAAGGCCCTTTGGGAACAGCCCAGCTTTTCAATACTCCGCCCATTTCCAATCTGAAATCATAATGAAGATGTGAAGCATCATGTTTCTGAATGACAAAGCGCAATTCTTTTCCACTTCCTTTACCACCTTTGGGTTCGGGTGTCTGCTTGAAAGACCGTTTCTTTTTATAGGCTGTTAAACTCATCGCTAAAATTTTAAATGATGACCTGATTCCGGATGATAACAATAAGAAAGTTTCAAAGTTTTCAGGAACAGAAAACAAAAGAAATGGCGCGTTGTTAGATTAACAATTAAAGCATTTAGGATGAGATCACTTTGGAATGGAGCTATTGGATTTGGATTGGTAAATATCCCGGTTAAACTTTTCTCTGCTGTACAGCAGAGTCATCTTGATTTAGATATGCTGGACAGTAAAGATCATTCCAGGATCAAGTTTCAGCGCATCAATGAAAAAACAAGAAAAGAAGTCCCTTTTGATAAAATTGTAAAAGGTTATCTGCTGAATGATAATTATGTAGTACTCGATGAACAGGATTTTGAAGATGCGGCTCCGGATAAAAGCAAGATGATCTCACTGGAGAATTTTGTGGATTTACAGGAAATCAATCCTATCTATTATGAGACTTCTTATTATGCCCAGCCAGAGAAACAGGGTAAAAAAGCTTATGCTTTATTATTGAAAGCTTTAGTGAAATCTAAAAAAGCCGGCGTGGCCCGGTTTGTATTGAGGAATACGGAGAATTTATGTATCATCCATCCTTTAAATGATATTCTGGTAGTCACAAAAATCAGGTTCGCTGAAGAAATCAGGTCTGGCGAAGAACTTAAGATCCCCGAAACCGATACTATCACTAAAAAGGAGCTGGAAGTGGGCATGGCACTGATTAAACAGTATAGTTCAGCATTCGACATCAGGGGTTTCAAAGATGAATACAGTAAAGAACTTTTGAAAATTATCAAGGCGAAAGCCAGGGGCAAAAGAGCTACTGTAAAAAAATTGAAACCCCGGGAAGATACGAATGATGATCTGTACAGCCAGCTAATGCAAAGCCTGGAAGGCAGAAAAGGAGCTTAGCAGGTATCTGCCTTCTTTCTATAGATGGTTGGGCTCATGCCGGTTTTCTGCTTGAATAATTTGGAGAAGTAAAAACAAGAGTCGAATTTCAGGTCATAGGCAATTTCTTTGATAGATAAACTTTGATCTTCCAGCAGGTTTTTAGCTTTTTCTATTTTTACCTGGATAAAATACTGTCCAGGTGATAAACCGGTATAATTCTTAAAGAGTTTGCGGAATAAAGAGTACCCAATTTTCAATTGGTCCGCAGCCATTTTAGGAGAAAAATCTTTGGAGATATTAGAACTGAACAAGTCCCTCGCCTGGTTAATAATCAAATCTTTCTGTTCACTTTCCTGACTTTTCTGTTTGACCATATAATAAAGTATTCCCAGCAGATGTAAAGCAACACCCGACATCATGGGCTGGTCTTCTTTATTTTTACCCCTGGTTTTATCGATGATCAGATTAAAAAGATCGACCACCTTTTCATTGACCCCTATATTGATACAGGGGTTCTCCCGGTTAAAAAACTTGTGATGTACATGGTTATCAATAATACTGCCCCTGATCCCAATCCAGTATTCATCCCATCCAATATCCGGATCAGGTATATACCGGTGTTTCTCGCCAGGGAACAGAATTATTATTGTGCCGGCGGTTACCTTTTGCTTATGGCTGTCCGATTCAAAATAACCCTCACCACGGGTAATGTACAAAATTTGATACTCATCGAGTATACGACCTGATTTCCAGGTAAAATAATGGTGCGATGGATAATATTCCTGTGGATATTGAGCATGGGCAGCGACACTGGTATAGCCAACGTATAAAACATACAGGCCCCAGTTAGCATCCTCCTCACTCACACACAAATATTTGTAATATTCGTTTTTCATGCGGCTTTGATATTCAGCACGTACCTGATGAAGGCCACGGACTAGGTTATGATTAGAAAGTTTTATTAAAAATATTAAATTAAACAAAAATGGATGCGCTGTTATCTTTACTAAAAAATAGATTTTTTCTGTAAAATCGAATTAGATGTTCTAACTCCTTTAATTCATCATCACAGAACTAATTTCACTATAAATCTCATACCCGCATGTGATTACATATTTCAACTGAAAAAGAATATAAATCACACAAAATATCTCTTTAAAGAAAGTGTTACACCCATAATAAAATCAAAAAGTACATAGTAAATATCAAATCATCTATTTACCAGCAGTATTAGATAAATAAATTTGGATAGCAGCTAGTTAACTGAATAGCGATTGAACAATTACAACCTATCTATCAAATATCATCTATGGAAAATTTACTGATTACTGGCGTTACCGGCATACTTGGCCGTCATGTACTGTATGAATTATTAGCCGAATATGCCAGCGGGACAAGAAATGGCAGGTTATTTCTCGTTGTCAGGTCTGGTGCCAAAGAAAGTGCCAGTGAGCGGATCAGTTCTTTATTATCAAATCCGTTTAAACCAGCCTATCTGGATGTTTATCCTGTAGAAGAGTTGCTATCATTTATTGAGGTTATTGATTCTGATTTAAGAGACCTGAAGAAAAGTCCGCTATTGAAGTCAAAATTGGGTGACTATCTTCATGTGATCCATATTGCAGCGATCACCAACTTAAATACGGCCGACTCAGCTTTACAAGACGTCCATGATTTCAACTACTTAACTACGCTGGAGTTAATGGAACAGCTGAAACATATACCGCACAAATTCATCTTTATCAGTTCTGCATTTTCATGTGGTATACAAACTGGATTAATTGATAGTAATTACCGTCGCTTTGGGTCAGGCGGAGAGCTATTACCTTTCAGCAGCCTGTCCGCTTACCGGAATCATTATGAGTTTTACAAGGCAATGGCCGAGTACCAGGTTATTAAACATTGTGAAGACAATCAGATCACCTGGCAGATTCTGCGTCCTTCGGTGATTTGCGGCAGATTGTTAGATGCACCTTTATACTACCTGCCCCTGTTCAATGTATTTTACGAAGTAGGCAGAATTATCAATAAGGGCATACAACGCCACAAAGAGCATGATATTAAAAAAATCCGGATCATGGGTGACCATAAAAGCACTTTGAATATTGTTCCGGTTGATTATGTTGCCAAAACGATTTTAGCGGTATTCCGCCGGGATGATGTTAAACAGCTCAGTATTGTAAATTCAGCACCACTGAGCAATGCCTATCTGATCAAACATTCTATCCACAGACTGGGCCTTGAATGTGAACTCGTGGATTCAACTCCCGAAAACATGAACCTGCTGGAAGAATGGTATTATAAAAGAGCCGGAAAATGGCTTTCACGTTATCTGAATACGACCTCTTATAACTTTGATGCTGCTCCGCTGCGAAAGCTCATTCTGCATATTCCTGAACCGGATATTCAAAACACTTTCGAAGAACTGTATGATTATGCTTTACAGCACAATTTCGAAAACCCTGAACTTTCACTAAGTACCTCTGCCCTGTGATCAATTTCTACAACGTTATCCATACCGCGCTCACCAGACCAGGAAACCGGGAGCTAATTATCCCTGCTAATCCACAGGAGCCGCCAATTACCAATCAGGAGCTATTGCAAAATATCTCCAATTACCGGTATTTACTACAGCAGCATGTGCTGCCCGGTGATTCTGTTTTACTGGCTATCGCTGTAAGTCCTGTTTCTATCAGCGCATTGCTGGCTATACAAAGTATTGGCGCAATCCCGGTGCTGCCTCCTGCCAGATCAGATCTGCCTGCGCTGTTTAAACTATTGAAATCACAAAAAATAAATGTGATCATTGCGGAAGAGCAAATGCACCAGCAATTGGGAACTGAATTAGCAGCAGCGGGTATTCAATGCCTTTTTCTAAAACAGAAAAGCAACAGAGAAACTGATTGGGAAGCTGTTTTAGTAAACCCGGATCAGCCTGCACTGGTTACTTTTAGTTCAGGTACAACCGGAGAACCAAAGAGTGTGCTCAGAAGTCACCGCGTAATTGCTGCGCAACACCAGATTCTCAAAAAAGTATTTCCACCACAAGTAAACCTGCGTGATTTCCCCATATTTCCTAATGTGATCCTGCATAATATTGCAGCAGGAATTACTACGGTAGTGCCTGCTATTCCGGGATTTCAAATGAGCCAGTTAAAAGCTGAAAACATCATCCGGCAACTGTCGGCTCAGCATATTGGGACATTAATGGGCAATGTGTTTTATTTTAAGACTATCCTTGCTTATTTGAAAGCACATCCGCAATCTTTCCCAAAGGTGATGCAAATTGGTGCCGGAGGCTCTCCCGTACCTGAGAATCTTCTGCCCGAACTCCGTCTTTATTTTCCTGAAGCAGAATTTCATATTATTTATGGTTCCTCCGAAGCAGAGCCTATCGCGGTAAGAAAAATAAACGGAACAGCTAAAAACCCAATTAACGGCTATGGTGTAGGAAAGCCGGTAGAAACATTGGAACTCAGGATTAATGAAGCTGCAACGGTACATACTGCTGCCGGATCATTTAATTCGGGCGAAATAGAGGTCAAAGGTGCGCATGTAGCCACTTCGCATCAGGACGGCTGGCTCAGAACAGGTGATATCGGTTATCTGTCGGCCGATAAAGAACTTTATCTCACCGCCAGAATAGGAAATGAAAAAGCACATCAGGGTATACAACATTACCAGATCGAACATTTACTTACCCTGCATCACCAGATTGTCCAGGTAGCTGCAATAGCTGCTGAGGATGGCTTTGATATTTTTATTCAGGGTACTATAACGCAGGAAGAAGCAGAACGGATTTTAGCCAAAAACTTCCCTGCCGGGTTAATTAACAGTGTACAGTTTCAGACCGAAATTCAGGTTGATAACAGACATCATTCTAAAATTTTATACCACAAAATAAATGAACTCAGAGTTTTATAACCTGGACCTTGACCGCATCCGTTATTCGCTGGTGTGGGAAGATAGTCAAACACTTTACAGATCGCTTAAGATCAGTACAAATGATCATTTACTGGTCATTACTTCGGCAGGTTGTAATGCTTTAAATATGCTGCTGAAGGATCCGGCAAGTGTTACTGCTGCCGATTTAAATCCTGTTCAAAACAAGCTGCTGCTGCTCAAACAGCACATCATCCTGAACTTCGATTATGAGCTTTACCATGATTTACTGGGGTTAGCAGGAGAAACAGCTGTAAAAGAAGCGAAACAACGGATTTTACCTACTTTACCCACAGCAGATCAGGCTTTCTGGGCAGCTTTTCTGGAAGAAAATCCCGGAGGACTGCTGCTTTCAGGAAAACTGGAGAAATTCATGATGGGATTTCATCAGTCGCTCAGCCAGGAGCAGCAAGAGCTGATTCATCAACTAATTACGTTTGATACAATTGAGGAACAATACAAATTCTTCGTTGAAAAATTGGATAAAAGCAGTTTCAAGCAAACATTTATCACTTATTACAGCGATGAAAACCTGAGCAATGGCAGAGATCCTAAATTATTAAAACATGTGGATGAATCGGGTGGAATAGTCTTTTATCAACGCCTTCTTTTGCAGGCAAGTTCAAGCTTATTAAAAGATAACTTCTATTTCCGTTTTATCTTTTTTGGTCTGCAAGATCTTCCAGATCAGGTGCTGCCTCCATGTTATAGAAGAGAAAATTATAGCAAGCTGAGAGAAAACATGGACAGGTTGCAGGTTATCCAGGGAGAAGCAATAGCATATCTTTTATCAGCACCCGGTTTGAAGATCACAAAAGCCAGTCTGTCTAATATTTTTGAATACATCAGTCATGAAGAATTCCAGGAAGTCTGTTTGTCTCTGGCTAAACATCCGGAGCGCGATTTACAGCTGATCTTCTGGAACTTACTTAATATCCAGGGAGAGAATTTCTTTCCATCAGCAAACCGGATCAAACTGGAAAGTCAAAATCTATCACAGGAAAGCTGTTTTTACTTCAAGAATAAAGTACAAATACAGTTTGTTCCGGTTATGTCATTACATCTAACCTAAAGACCATGAAAACCACCGATTATCTTAACACCACCTTTGTTCAGCAAATCATGCAAGACCAGTTTCCTGACCAGACTATCGCTGTGCAGGACATTACCTTGCTGGACGTAGATAATTCAGCCAGTATATTGGTAGCCCTTACCGCTACGCAAACAGAAAGCACCATTGGTCATTTTGGCCTGGAAGTCAATTACACGCTCAATGGATTGCCGCAAAGCAAGAGAATGGTCATGAAAATCAAACCTCATGGTCAGGAAATTGTGAATATGCTGAATATGCTTTCGCAATTATGCGGAGGCGAGCTCAATAGTGTTTACGAACAGTTTAAGCATTTAACAGGCTTTTATTATACCCATTTAAAAGAGCAGGAGATTTATAAAAAGCTGCATCCATTATTCACGCCGGTCATTTACGGCCTGTATACCAATGAACAGGAGAACATTTACATCATCTTAATGGAATATCTGGATGATGTGGATTTGCTGAACACAGTCATGGCGCCTGAAAAATGGAGCGATCAGCATATCAAATCTGCGTTAAAGCAGATGGCAGCCTGGCATAGCAAGATGTTGAATAAAGTGGAAAATGTAGACCTTGAAATATGGAAAGATGCCCCTTCTTTACAGCAAATGACAGACTTGCTTCCTTTATGGAATGCTTTATTAAACAATGCTGCTGATAAGTTCCCGGAGCTTTATGATCCTTTAAGGGTAAAAACCATGCGCAACGCTATACAGGAAATCCCAAATTACTGGCAACAACTGGAAAAGCTACCGAAAACCCTGGTCCATAACGACTTTAATCCAAGAAACAGTTGCTTTAAAACTCAAAACGGTGAGATCGAATTTTGTTTATATGACTGGGAACTTGCGACCTTCCACATCCCTCAGTATGATCTGGCAGAATTCTTATGCTTTATTCTGGATCAGGACAGGTATGATCAGCGTTATGCGTATACTGAATATTACCGGGAAGAACTGGCCAGGCTAACAGGAAAATATAATTCAGCTCCCTCTTTTCATCAGGAGCTGTATATGGCAACTTTAGATTTTGGTATCCACCGCGTGGGTTTGTATATGATGGGCCACAGTGTGAGCCCTTATCCATTTCTCCCCCGCGTAGTGAATAGCTTTTTTGACGCGATTTCAGGACACAGCCTTAACTAACCAATTCTTTCTCATACAGGATATATTTTACTGATTCATACGGTGTATGGTCAGTAAAATGTACTGAATAATTGTCTGAGCGCATCAAACAGAAAATAGTGTCTTCATAATATTGGTTCGCCGCCCTGATGTAATGTGTACAGATATAATTCATTAATCCCTGTCTTCTGAAATCAGGGTGCACCCCAACTGTCTTTCCTAATAATCTTCTCTTTTTCAGCAGTGGATAATCCCTGTTAAAGTCATAGCCATCTGCGGTTGCAGGCAAGGACTGATAATCCGGATAACAAATGCTCATGGCAGCCAGCCTTCCGCTCTGCGGATCTATTAAGATAACCGAGCTGTGAGGGCAGATTTTACGCAGGAATTTAGTGCCGTACAGCAAGCGGAACTGTTCAAAAGAGATCGCTTTATAAAAAGGATTTTGATTAAAAACGATTTCAATCAGCTCAAACAATTCCTTTTCATATTGCATCCAGCTCTGCTCGTTTAAAGCAATCACTTCAAAAGGAATTTTGCTTTGCTCATCCATTAAGGCTGCGTAATCAGCATAAAGTACCGGAAGTGTGTTTTGGGTAATGTACCGGCTTTCGAAGGTCAGCTTTTCTTTAAAATTCACCTGAGCCAGAAGAGAGGAATAATAAACTGGATTAACTGGTTCACTATCAAATCTGTTCCAGCTTGGTAAACTGCCCGCCCGGATGCGGTACCGGTTATAAGTATTAAAGTTGATTGGCCCGGTCATACTAGCCAGCTTCCTTACACTGGTATCGCTTTCCAGTAGTCCGAATGCTTCGATATTGAGTGCCAGATCATCAGCAGATTCCCAGAATCCAAAATAAGCAGCGTCCTCGTTGTGGGGGAATATACCCACCAGCCGGATATGCTGATGGTCTGTATAGATGATGATCTCGTTTTTTTCTGCCTCTAATTTGAACAGGGCAGCAATCATTGCCCTGTCTTCTGTTAATTTAATGGTTAATTCTTCATAAATCTTCCCCGGTACAGTGAAAAAACTATCAGGGATGGAGCCTTTATAGACAATACGTTCGACTAAGCCCATTTTATAATAATTTAATCTCTCCGGTTGAACCATCCATACTGATTTGTTGCCCGCTGCTTAACTTTTTGGTCAGCCCCGGAATATTGATAATCGCCGGGATTCCAAATTCTCTCAGCAAAATAACGGAGTGGGATAAAGCAGATCCCTTTTCAATCAGTACGCCTTTGCAAGTCGGGAAAAGTGCCACCCAGCCAGGATCTGTACGTAAAGCACAAACAATTTTACCACTCACATCCAAATCGCTATCCGGCCCGTCTATTACAATGATCTCCGCAGTAATCTGACCGGGAACGCAGCCTGTACCCCGCAAAACAGAAGGATCTTCATCTACGGGCTCTGGTTTAGTACTGCGTAAAGGCGGGATCGTAACCTGAGCGGCCACTTCTTCCTTTTTATATTGTTCAAATGTGGCTATCCGCTCCGTTATCACACCAGCGATTTCAAATCCTGGTTTATCCAGTAATAATATTTCTATTTCATTCTGAGTCAGATAAAAGATATCACGTGCCTCCGTCAATACTTTTTTCTCCTTCAATAATTCACCCGCAGCCAGGTATAAAGTACGGTACATCCCGAAAAGTCTTGTTCTTTCTAAACGCAAGGCTTCCCGGTATTGAATTGACTTTTGCAGTTTACCCAGACTTTTGTAGACTGTCTTTTTAAAGAATACAGAATGCTCTTTAAGTTTCTCTTCCAGATCTTTTACTGCCGATTCATGTAAATGAGACAAAGCTGAGGTTTGAAAAGAGTTAGACGTGGTCAGATAATTGCGCAGGTAACTATAAAAGATTTTAGGCGACAAACGCATTGTAATCGTTTCCAGTTTTAACTCTCCTACAGTACGGTCACCATAGACATGGATAAAACCTTCCACCTCTTTGTAAAATGCTGGAAACTGCGCTTTAATTTGCATGTGCACATCATCAGGCAAAAGAATAATCAGCGCTTTCAGTGCCTCCTGCTCCATCGCTTTTAAAGAAAGTTTTTGCATCAATATCGCAGGTTGGGCACTTTCGATTTCCTGGTTACCTGCTAAATACCTGCTTAGAAATTCATCAGTATCCAAAATACCTGCTTTGAGTAGTTTACGTCTTACTTTCCCGTTCATCATCATCACATACAGATCATTGATAATCGGGGTAGTCCAGTTGCCCATCAGCTCTTTATCCAGCAGATTTTTTTCTTCCAGCAACTGTACAGGATTAGCAAATGCACCTGGCAATTTGTAAAACCGCTCGTAGTGTTTGGTGATGTGGCTATGAAATTCAGCTACACTTTTCTCTAGTTTTCTAAAAGCAGAGAACAACCTTAATAGATTAAAAAAGGTTGGAAAGATCATGCTGAGTTTTTCAGTGAAGGATTTTTCCGTATCGGTAATAAAGTCAACAGGCTCTTCCAGCCCCATCATGCGCTCCATATCTTCTTTATTCTGTTTAAAAGAAGGAAATAGCTGCAAACAACGGTACCAGTTATTGATATTATAATAAATTCGGCCCTGAACCAGTCCGAGTAAATTGTTGACAACAGGTGTGTAAGTCGTGATGACCTGCTCAGGAATAGCTAACAGAATAATAGTCTGGAAATAAACCGTTGCGTAGGCATGCTGAGCGAAGCTGAAAGTTAAAGGCGTAGTTACCCCACAATAACTTTCCTGGATATTTGAATTGTCATAGACAATTACATCCGGGATTTCCTGGGTAATATGACGGGATTGAACGAAGTAAAGTTTATTCCTGGAGATCACGTATTCTATATCCTGCGGATGACCGTTTCTTTTCTCCAGACGGGTTGAAATCGTAAATATTTCACGCAGGTGTTCTTCGGTCAGGCTGTGTATTTGTTGTTTATCCTCTTCCACATCCAGCAGCTGAATACCTTTTTCATCGTGCATCTGATAAAGTTTATCTTTTAGTGCTATCTTTTGATGAACGACTGTTCCGTCTTTTTTGGAAAGATAAAATTCATCAGGGTCGAGTTCTCCGTTAACCAGGCCCTCTCCCAGCCCCCAGACTGCATGAACAGCCATTTCCTGTGGATATTGCGGATAGGTTGAAAAAACAACCCCACTGGCGTCCGCATCGATCTGCTGTTGCAAGATTACCGCTGGTCTTGCCACAGCTGATAATTGTTTGTACTGTCTGTAGGCTACGGCTTCAGCCGAATACGCACTGGCAGCACATTTTCCTACGGCTTCAATGACATCCTCATAATTTCTCAGATTCATATAAGAGCTCATGATACCAGCAAATGCATCATGTGTTCCATCTTCATCGGCAATTGAAGAACGGACAATTATACTCCGGTTGGGGAAGTCCCATCCGGATAAAATCTGACGTAATTTTTCTTCTTCCGGTTTGCTGAGTGTAAAACGCAGCAGCTGATCTAATATGGATACTGTAGTTGCATCCTTTGCTTTAACGATAGGATCAAAGTTCTCCGCAGGGAGTACTAAAAAATCGGGTACAGTAACCTGAGCTTCCAATAATTTAAGCAGTCCTTTTGCTTTACCTCCGATCGTATATCCGGGCACATTTTTAACAGGGTAGATTATCATGATTTGAGATGTATTTCAATGATTACAGAGATATAGCTGATCACCATAAATAAAGAGACCAGCAGTTCGGCAAGGCGAAGTTTTTTTTCGTCCGGCCGTTTAACAACTTTAATAAAGAGGAAGCCTATCGCCAGGTATAACAGGCAAATGGTGATGTACGTCCATAAATTTGATTGGATAGTGTATAATATCCGGCATTGTACGATTACACCGATCAGTAAAACCAACAAGACGCAAACGATCGAAGTCACATAGCCCAGAGATTTGGAATAAGAGTCTACGGTTTCTCTTTCCGCTGCCGGAGCATGGATTTTACGGGCAAGTTCAAAACTAAATCCGCAGAGTAAACTGATACCCGCTAATAAATACAATGCCGTATGATGCAGATCAGAGTTAAATGCAGACCATATCCAGACCATCACAAATGGCATAATCACCATATGGGTACAGGCATATAACAATAGCCGCTTGCTTAAAAATGAGCCGATGAAAAACTCATAGCGCATCAATAGACTATAACCTACAGCTACCAGCCAGCAGATTAAGGTTAATGGCCCATTCCAGTAACTCCAGACCAGTTCTGAGACCGTGAGTATGGCAGAGAGCAGAAATAACTGGTTTAAGGTGACGCGGCCAGATTGCAATACTCTGTCCGGATGGTTGATCTGATCAATTTTATAGTCTTTAACCTCATCGAATACCCGCAGCCTGAAAAAGAAAGAGATAAAAGCAATGATACCCAGACCAATTTTAACGCTGAAGTTTATGGGCTGGGAAGAAAAATAGGAGGCTATGGAGTATACGTTTATAAATAGAATAGCAAACAATACCATATTTACCGGGGGGAACCTTTGCTTGAAATAAGCAAGTACATTTTTTACTTTCAATTTCTGAATTATTAAGATGAATAATAAGCTATTGATGTAAAGTTAATTTTGGGAGCGGGGCAGAAAATGTAGAAACTGATATTTCAAATGTTGTTTTTGATATCGGTAACAATTTATTTCGTGCGATTTAAACAATTTGAGCATCTATTTTTCAGGAGAATTCAGAATAAATGAATCAAATTGATATATTTGCCGAAATGTCCTTGTAGTTCAATGGATAGAATTTTGGTTTCCGGTACCAACGATGGGGGTTCGAATCCCTTCAGGGACACAAAAAGGGATACAGTTTTAAAATTGTATCCCTTTTTTATTTTAAGCATTTCCAAAATAAAAAAGCCCCTTACTATTTAGTAGTGGGGCCTCAATTATGGTGTGTTGTTTAAAATTTTCGCTTTATTCTCAGTACCAATTACAGTAAATCGCCACTGCTTTGGGTAGCTTTCATTCTCGTCAATCCATCAAAGGACAGGCTTTAACAAGCAATTTTATTCTTTTTATAGATTTTAAAAACCATACATTCCACCCGAAACGCTAATTTGTTCACCTGTAATCCAGGCTGCGTCATCGGAAGCAAGAAATACTACAGCTTTCGCAATATCTTCGGGCTGACCTCTGCGGCCAAGCGGTGTTTTGGCAATAAACATCTTTTCGTAATCACTGCCAGAGGTTACACCTGCGCTAGCCGCACCTTCTGTATCCGTCGCACCCGGCAAAATAGAATTGATACGAACGTTCTTTGCACCCAGTTCTTTCGATAATGCAATCGTAATAGCGTCTAATGCCGCTTTAGTGGCAGAGTACAACGAGGCGCCCGGAAGAGGGTATTTGCTTGCACCCGAGCTGATATTGATGACATTGCCGCCCTTATCGCCAAATGCTTTTAACGATGCCTGGATAGTCAATATAGGCCCCAGAACATTGACGTTGAAATGCTGATGAAAAGCTGCCACCGATATCTGTTCAACAGGTAAGTATCCCTGATGGACCGCGTTATTTACCAAAATATCCAACGGGCCGAAAGCCGTATTGGTTTCTTCAAATAGCCTGATCACATCGGCTTGGTCCGAGACATCGGCTTGTACGGCAATGGCCAGGCCTCCTTTATCAGTTATCTCCTTAACCACCCTGTCTGCACTTTCTTTACTTGAGGCATAATTCACAACTACTTTTGCGCCTGCTGCTGCAAAGTGTTTTGCAATAGACGCACCTATTCCTTTTGCTGCACCTGTAACTACCGCTACTTTGTTTTCTAATATACTCATGATTTCTAATTGTTAATATTCTTCAGGCATATTTTCCGCTCTGAAGTATATCCAAAGATGCAGCCCCTTAACGAATTGTTAATTGACATGAATCACTAAATGCCTGTGATTTATGATAATCCATGGTTGTGATCTGAATCACGTTCATCGGATAACTAATTGTATAAAAGAAACTTAAGACACCTGAAAAAACCAGGCAGCAGAAAGTCAGAAAGATTACAACTGCATATTTGAGTTGAAAGATAAATATCTATTTAAAAGAGTTTTTCCTTATCCGGCTCAAGGTTTCCCGGGATAAACCCAGATAAGAAGCGATCATATTTTGCGGGAACCGTTTTAGAAAATGCGGATAATTGCTAATCAAATCCTCGTAACGCTCTTCAGCCGTATAACTCATAGCAGCTTGCATTCTTTTCTGGTTTGCAATGGTGTAATTTTGATTGATTACGTTCGCCATCGCTGAAAAGGCAGGTATATGCTTAAGAAACTCTTCAATTTGGGTGTTGGTTGATTGCAGAACCTCCAAATCTTCCAGCGCTTCAATATTAAAGCGACTTGGCGTTAACAGGTAAAAGCTTTCAAAATCGGCCAGCCACCAATTTTCCACAGATAATTTCAGTATATGTTCATGCCCTTTTTCATCTACTGTAAAGGTCCTGGCAGATCCTTTGATAACAAACCCTATATATTTGCATACGTCTCCTTCCTGTAAAAAGTATTGCCGTTTTCGAAGTTTTTTTGGCTTGAAATGTACCATCAACAAATGTTTATCATTCTCTGAAAGCAGTTTGCCTGATATTTCCTGAATGTAATCGAAAAACACTTCAAAATTGGACATAGTTCAATTATATAATTATCCGCAATTTACTCAAGCTGCCTGATAAAAGAAAAAAACATCGTAAATCACCAATTAAGACTGTTTGTTTAAGTTTACTTCATTGCAAAACATGAAGTTCAAATAATTTTAATGCGGATAGGGCCCCTAATCTGATTCACATCAATTGGTATCCCCTTTTGTGTAATCACAACTTTACCTTGATTATGCAAATCAATAGCCGCGTCGACTACGTTTTTCATATGTTTTCGCCAGTCTTCAGGAAATAGCATGCGAGCAATTTCAGATGGGCATGTACTTTTTTCAGGCCCCCGCTGTATAGCGATGGACAAAATGGTGTGTAATATATCTGTTTGCCGTTGCATATGTCTTAACAAAGATAGATATTTTACAAGAAGGTATTTTAAAGACCTGCTTCACGTGCTGCCTTAAAAGCTTTACCAATAGATATAGGGGTATTCACACATTTATCGTCTTTATTGTAATCAAAACACATTAATTACAATTTATACACGCAATGAAATACCTGATTACAATTTCAGCCATCCTGCTATTCTTTCTGACCGGATGCAAAAAAGAAGACTTGAATTCCAATAGATTAAAAGTAGAAGTGAGCAACAATGATCCTTATAATTCCAGAGACCCTTATGTCATTGACGTTTTTAATAACAGAACAGCAAAAAATATATTAAGCGTCCGCGAGAGAAGAACGGGAGATTACGAAACTGAAGATGTTCTTCCGGGAGACAAAATTGATATCATATACACCATGTTCTGTGATTGCGAAATCATCATCAAATTTAAAGGTCAGAAACTGGATAAACGTTCCAATAGCTTTTTTGGAGGTACTAAAGATGGGAGGATGTCAGTGACCATACCACGATAAAATCTGAATCTTCCAAATATTTCATGTAACAAAACCCACGAATGTTACCACTTTGCGCTTAAAATTATCGATTTATCAACATAAATATCAATTATTTAGCACATTCACGTAGGGGAAACGGGTGTTGGTGTAATAATGAAATGATAAGTCAATTGATAAGCTTAATATTGAATTGTGAATCATCTACCTATGGAACACACACAACAGTAATGTATATATTTTACACTACAAAAAAACCAGCCTTCCGGCTGGTTTTTTGTGTTTACAGGAAAAAAAGATTTTTTGTTAGAACGCGTTGACGATTAACTGGATCGCCCCGTAATTATGCTCAGGGCTAAACATTGCAGTTGCTGCAATTGGCATATGGTGACTGAAAACTACCAGGTCTTTATTTAAGGTGACACCAGCATTGACAACATTGGGTTTAGAACCATAAAAATTTTCATCTCTGCCAAACGCAAATCCGCCACCTGCGAAAAGATGGACATTCGTTCCTTCCTCTTTCCAGACTCTGTAATCAAGCACCACATAATTGGAATAATTATTAGCCAGACTTCCATTACTCGTTACATGCGTATCTCTGCCTTGTACAATTGTACTCCAGTTAATACTGATCGGAAAGGCGTCTCCGAATTGATATCCGGCAGTTACGTCAATAAAGTGGGAAGTAGTAGCTCTTTTATAGTCGAACAGGTTAGCATTAGGGAAATCCGTTACGTTGTTAATATCCCAAACCGAAAAGTTAAAACCCTTTTTAACATAACTCACATAATAATCGAATTCCTTGTATTCCCCGTTAAAACCGGCCCCGCCCCAAAAACCAGCAGAAAAGCTTCCATCCTTAGTGGTATAATGCATATCTACATCAGTGATCGGACTGTTTGAAACCTTAAATCCGCGCCACAAGTATAAATTACGCACTTGCAGATTCACATTAAAGGGTTTATATTTTTTCACTGCGACAGTATCAGTTTTAGGCGTTGTCAAGTCCTGAGCCACCGCAGAAAGGCAAAGGCATAGCCCTAGTATAGCCCCAAGGCTACCTTTATAAATCATTTTCATAAAAATCTATTTAAGAAGTTCTGTTTTGTTTAACTGCTGATTAGTGAAGCTGTAAATAAAGAAAAGCTGCTATCGCTGCCCCCACAACCGGACCGAGAATAGGAATCCAGGCATAAGTCCAGTCACTGGTGCCCTTCCCTTTGATAGGTACTAAAGCATGAATAATTCTGGGCGCCAGATCACGTGCCGGGTTAATCGCATATCCGGTAGTCCCTCCTAATGAAAGGCCAATCACCCAAACCAGAAAAGCAACAGGAACAGCTCCGACAGAGCCTAAACCAACAGGTATTTTAGTGGGTGTAATTTCAGCTCCGGTGATATAGAAAACTGTAAATACCAATACAAATGCACCGATAATTTCACTGGTTATATTTGAAGTGTAATTACGGATAGCAGGGCCGGTACAAAAACAGGCCAGCATAGCTGCCGGATCATTGTCTTTGTTAAAATGGTCTTTATACATCACCCAAACCAGGAATGCACCCATCCCCGCTCCTATTAACTGTGCAGCTATATAAGGGAGCACACTTGCCCAGGCAAATTTTCCGGCTATTGCAAGACCGATAGTGACCGCAGGATTTAAATGCGCACCACTATAAGGGCCGGCAACTGTTACCCCTACAAAAACTGCCAGTCCCCAGGCAGTGGTAATAACCATCCACCCGCTATTATTTCCTTTAGTATCATTTAATACGACATTGGCTACTACGCCATCGCCTAAAAGTATAAGTAACATTGTACCTATAAGTTCTGCTATGAATGGAGTCATTCTGGTAAAATTAAAGGTGAATAATTAGTTTGAATCTGCATCAGGTAACTCTTCATTCCAGCTTTGTGCAGCATGAATAGCTCTCTTCCAATTCTTAATCCCCTTTTTAATCACCGTCTGATCTCCTGTAGGAACAAACTCTTTTTCAGACTTCCATAACTGTTGAATCTCTTCTACGCTATCCCAGAAACCAACTGCTAATCCCGCTAAATAAGCAGCTCCTAAAGCTGTAGTTTCCACTACATTCGGACGGATCACTTTACAATTCAGCAAGTCAGATTGAAATTGCATCAGCAGATCGTTTGCAGTTGCCCCGCCATCGACTCTTAATTCTTTAATTTCCATTCCAGCATCAGCCTCCATTGCTTTTAAAACATCCCTGGTCTGGTAGGCTATAGATTCCAGTGCAGCAAGCGCAATATGTGCAGATGTACTGCCTCTGCTCAGTCCTACAATAGTACCTCTTGCATCAGGTTTCCAGTAAGGCGCACCTAAACCAGCAAATGCAGGGACAAAATAAACTCCCTGCGTGTCTTTAACACTTGCAGCCAGTTTTTCTACATCAGCAGATTTTTTAATCACACCTAAGCCATCACGGAGCCATTGTACAACTGCTCCTCCAATGAAGATGCTTCCTTCAAAGGCATATTGTATTTTACCGTTAATTTTCCAGGCAACTGTAGTCAATAAGTTATTTTTTGATTCCATGAATTCATCACCAATGTTCATCAGCATAAAACAGCCGGTTCCATAAGTGTTTTTAACCATGGCTTTTTCAATACACATCTGTCCGAAAAGCGCAGCATGCTGATCTCCCGCAATTCCGGCGATCGGTATTTTTGAAGCGAAAATAGTGGTGGTCGTTTCTCCGTAGATTTCACTGGATTGTTTAACTTCAGGGAGCATACTTTTTGGGATATCCAGCATTTCCAGTAATTCATCATCCCACTCCTCCGTTCTGATGTTAAACAACATGGTACGGCTTGCATTGGTAATATCGGTCACATGTACATGGCCCCTTGTAAATTTCCAGACCAGCCAGCTATCTACTGTTCCAAATGCCAGCTCTCCTTTATTTGCTCTGTCACGCGCGCCTTCTACATTATCAAGAATCCATTTTATTTTTGTACCTGAAAAGTAAGAGTCAATTACCAATCCCGTTTTGGCACGGACCATATCAGTCTTACCATCTTTTTTAAGCTGATCACAGAATTCTGCGGTACGCCTGTCTTGCCAGACAATCGCATTGTAAACAGGTTCACCAGTTTCACGATCCCATACAATGGTCGTTTCACGTTGATTCGTAATACCAATTGCCTTGATATTAGAACCGTTGATCCCTATTTTCACCGTTGCCTCTGCCGCTACACTGGCCTGCGTAGACCAAATTTCATTCGGGTCATGTTCTACCCATCCTGATTGTGGAAAAATCTGGGTAAATTCCTTCTGTGCCGTTGATTTAATCTGTCCTTTATGATCAAAAATAATTGCACGAGAGCTCGTTGTGCCCTGATCCAGAGCCAAAATGTAATCTTCCATAACTTTATTGATTTATATTGGTTTAATTGACGCTGAGTATTTTCTATTCAGGCGTGTAAGGTTCTAATAAATAAGATTGAGCTAGTTTTCTGAAAGTTTTAACCTGCTCTTTTTCCCAGGTTTCATCATACTGAAGTTCTGTCGCTACCAGCTTGGCTACAGCTGGCGCCATATCAATCGCAGCACGTGCATCCAGGAATAATGCTCTTACTCTTCTGGCTAAAATATCCTCCACAGTACGTGCCATTTCATGCCTGACACCCCAGACAACTTCGGCTTTAAGATAAGGTAAACGTACATGCAGCTTTTCTTTCCAGGCTGGATTTTCATCTCCCAAGGCTAACACGGCCGCTTCATCACTTCCGTAAATGTAAAGGTGATCATTGCGGTTTACATCTGCTTTGCTGCCATGAATAGAAAGTTCTTTTGTTTTGGTAGGACGGACTGGTAATTTACCAACTTCTATCGCTTTATTAATCGTGTCCTCACCCATTCTGCGGTAAGTTGTCCACTTGCCACCAGTAATTGTAATCAGCCCGGATGTAGTTACGATCAGTTTATGACTTCTCGAAATTTCTTTTGTTTTAGAAGATCCGTCTTCTGGCGCTGCCAAAGGGCGCAAACCTGCAAATACACTCAGCACATCCTTACGGGTTGGTGCTTTAACCAGGTATTTTGCTGCTGTACGCATAATGAATTCAATTTCTTCCTCTAACGCTACCGGCTCCAGGCTATGCTGATCTAATGGGGTATCTGTAGTGCCCACAACCAGTTTATCATGCCATGGCACAACAAATAAAACCCTGCCATCATCCGTTTTAGGAATCATGATCGCATCTTCACCTGGCATAAATGAACGCTCAATCACCAAATGGACACCCTGACTTGATCTGACCAGTGGTTTTTTACCCGGTTTATCCATTTGTAAAAGATCATCTACAAATACACCGGTCGCATTAATGACCGTTTTACCTTTCAGCTGATAAGTAACGCCAGATTCTATATCTGTGGCCACAACACCGGCAACTTTATCCTGCGCGTCTTTAATTAAACTCGTGACGCGGATATAATTTAAAATCGTAGCCCCTTGTTCCAGACTAGTCTGCGCAAGGTTAACCGCCAGACGGGAATCATCAAACTGTCCGTCGTGGTAAACTACTCCTCCGTATAAATGTTCAGGCTGTATAGTAGAAAGTTTGCTGATGACTTCTTTTTTAGAGATATGTCTGGCACGGCCGAAGCCCAGTTTGCCAGCCAGCAAATCATATAATGTTAATCCTATAGTATAAAAAGCACCGCCCCACCATTCATAATTTGGAATAATGAATGATTCGTTTTTCACTAAATGGGCTGCGTTTTTTAAAAGTAAACCACGTTCATATAAGGCTTCCCTAACCAGTCCGATATCGCCCTGCGCCAGATAGCGCACGCCTCCATGGACTAATTTGGTACTCCGGCTGGATGTTCCTTTCGCAAAATCAGCTTGTTCTAATAATAAGGTCTGATAACCCCGGCTGGCTGCATCAAGCGCAGCACCTAAGCCTGTTGCTCCACCACCAACTACAATTACATCCCAAACCTTTTCCGGATCAACAATATTTCCTATGAGTTCTTTTCTATTTGTGTTCATGTGTAACGGCCTCCTTATATGAGCTAACGATTTGTTTCGCTTTCTATATCAAATTTATAAAATAAAACATTTCAAAACAAATAAAAATCAATAAGAACCTTTATTTATTTCATAAACTCTCAAAAACACCATATAAAGAATGTTTATCTACAAAGAGAAGAAAACAATAACCTGAAACCGAAACAAAACGAAACATCAGGTGAAATATATAAGGTCTTAAACTGAAAAAACTTCCGGTTTTTTCTTATTTTTGGTTAACGCAACCTCCAAACAACTAAACCGGAATGAAGAGTATCACCGAAAGACATCAGCTAATTTTAAAGAAACTTCAGGAAACAGGTTTTGTCAATGTACAGGAACTAAGCACACAAATGAGAGTTTCTGATGTTACTATCCGTAAGGACCTGAAGCTTCTGGAAGATAAGAAATTACTTTTCCGTACCCATGGCGGAGGTTCCAAAACGAACCCCTACACCAATGATAAACCAGTTGCGGAAAAAGAGCAGATCCATGCAGATAAAAAAAGACAGATCGCTAAAGCAGCTGCCGATATGATTGGTCACAATGATTCTATCATTATTGCCTCAGGAACTTCCATGTTAGCCTTAGCGAGAGCTATACATCCAGAGAAACATCTGACTGTAGTAACTTCAGCGTTAAATGTTGCCCTTGAACTATCACACCATTTACATGTCGAGGTTTTACAGCTTGGCGGTCAGTTAAGACAAAATTCATCTTCCGTAATGGGGCCTTATGCGGAACAGATTTTAGAAGACGTGTCTTGCAGCATCTTATTTTTAGGGGTAGATGGAATTGATATTGAAACCGGGCTGACTACAACCAGCCTGATGGAAGCACGACTGAATCAAAAGATGATCAATGCTGCACAGATTACAGTTGTACTGGCAGACAGCTCTAAAATGGGAAAAAGAGGCTTAGGAAAGATCTGTTCTCTGGATCAGATTCAACATGTCATTACCGATGACGGTATATCACCGGCACTGGTTAAATTAATGGAGAACAAAGGGATCAGCGTGACCATTGTCAGGGAATAAAATTCAGGGGAATTTTATTCCAGTTCAACTTTACAACGTTCTCTGCTTAGCGCGTCCATAAAGCTATGGTGTTCATAGGCGGTTTGCTTTAACCTAGCTTCGTCTTTCTTATAAGTGTTCTTCAGCTCTTTCCTGTTCATCGCCTGAAAGAAACGCCTGATATCTTCTCTGTTTTTCAAAAGCAATGCAGGAACTTGTTTAGGCTTATTATCCTCCCCTATAGCTACCATCGTAAAATAGCTGGTATTGGTATGCTTGATTACATGGGTTTTAAGATTTTCTGAAATGACCCGGATGCCGATAATCATAGAACTGCTTCCTACATAGTTGACCGAAGCCATCAAAGAAACAATCTCCCCTACTTCTACCGGGGCAAGGAAATCAACCACATCAATAGAGGCTGTAATACAGTATCCATCGGCGTGTTTTGCAGCACAAACGTAGGCTACTTTGTCCATTAAGCCAAGGATAATACCTCCGTGTATTTTACCTCCGAAATTCGAGTAAGAAGGAATCATCAGCTCTGTTAAAGTAACCTGGGAACTTGCAACGGGCTTATATTCTGACATGCTGTTTTTTTGATTGCAATTTAGCCTTTTTTGTAAAACAGACAAATCTGGCGGGCATGATTATTGATCGGAAGGAAAATAAATACTTGTACATGACAAGCACCGAAAGCCGCTTTAAATTTGTTCCGTTCCTGATCAATATGCTCATTCCGTTAACCTTTGGTGCCATCGGGGGATACATTACGCAAAAGACAATCAAATCCTGGTACCCTTTTCTGGAAAAGCCATCTTTTAACCCGCCTGACTGGCTATTTCCTCCAGTATGGTCTTTATTATTTATCCTGACCGGAGTTTCTGCTTACCTGGTCTGGAATAAAAGAGCACAGATTACACATCTGCCAAGAACGATCGCATTTTACTTTATCCAGCTGATTCTGAATTTATGCTGGTCATATTTATTCTTTTACCATCAGCTGATCGGTGCCGCGCTGATTGAGATGATCTTCTTGCTTGCAGCCATCCTGGTGAATGGCATAGTTTTCTATAAGATTGACAAAACCGCAGGCTTACTTTACATCCCTTACTTTTTATGGGTAAGTTTTGCAACGCTGCTTACTTATAATATTTACGTGTTAAACTAGCGCTTCTAAAAGAAAACCTGTAATTTAGGAAAGTGATCTGCTTAAAGAAAATCTTTCTCGGTTTACTCTGTTTTTGCACATTTCAGGCCAATGCGCAAAAGGTTGGACTAGTTCTCAGTGGAGGCGGGGCTAAAGGTTTGGCGCATATCGGAACATTGAAGGCACTCGAAGAAAATCATATTCCGATTGACTATATCACCGGAACTTCAATGGGTGGAATTGTAGGCGCGCTTTATGCATCGGGCTATTCTCCGGAACAAATTGAAAAAATAGCACTCACTACTGATTTTCAGGATTGGGTAAGCGGCAGGTTTAAAAGTGACTATAGTTTCTTCTTTCAGAAAAGCAGTATCAATGCTTCTTTGATTACGGCTAAACTTTCTATCGACACAGCTTTACGGGTAAACTTCCGGTCTAACCTGGTGAATGACATCCCTTTAAACTTCGCTTTAATTGAATTGTTATCACAAGCATCGGCCATAGCCAAAGATAATTTCAACAATCTCTTTGTGCCTTACCGCTGCATGGTATCTGATATATTTTCACAAACCAGTATCACGGTAAAAAGTGGCAGTCTGGCCGAGGCTGTAAGGGCTACGATGACTGTCCCGATGATCTACAGACCAATTAAACTGGACAATAAATATGTATTTGACGGTGGGTTATATAATAATTTCCCTGCCGATGTAATGCAAAAAGAGTTCAAACCCGATTATATTATCGGCGCAAATGTGTCTTCCAAAAATTTTAAGGAGTATCCAAAAACCGGGGATGAACGCCTGATCAACAGGCTGATGCTATTCATGTTTTTATCTAAATCAGATTCTACTTTAGTTGGTAAAAATGGAATCTACATCCAACCCGATCTGCAGGATTTTAGTTCCAGTAACTTCAGCCCTGTTGCCGAACTGATTAAGCAAGGATATGATGCAACGATGGCTGATATGCCCAGAATCCTGAAATCGGTACAACGCAGGGTCAGCTCCGAAGAACTCGCGCTTAAAAGAAGCATTTTCAACAATAAAAAGCCGCAGCTGGTATTTAGCGATGTGAAGGTGACGGGTGTGAACAGTCAGCAGAAACGCTATATCGAACGTCTGTTTAAAAGCGATAAACCAACCTTTAACCTGGCAGATATCAAACAGGGTTATTATAAACTGGTAGCAGATGAAACTTTCGAAACTATTTACCCAAAGATAACTTACAACCCGGAATCTGATAGTTATATTTTCGGCATCGTAGCCAAACCCAAAAGGAGCTTTAAACTTGATTTTGGTGGTAATATTTCCAGCCGGCCAATTAGTAACGTGTTCCTTGGTTTGCAGTATAACTATCTCGACCGCAAGGCTTATACTTTCGGTACGAACTTTTATTCGGGTCGTTTTTACGAGTCTGTTCAACTCAATGGCCGTATTGATTATCCTTCAAAATTACCTTTCTTTTTAAGCGGCGAAATGACTTATAATCACTTTAACTTCTATAATACGAGCCAGATTTTTATTGAAAATCCGCACCCCACTTATATTGAGCAGTCGGACAGAAAGATTGAACTTAAAGCAGGGATCCCATTGAACCGCAATACCAGGATCACGCTCAGCACTTCATTCATCAACAACAATGACCATTATAGTCCTACCAATTCCTTTAATATTGGTGACATCTTAGATAAAACTGTTTTCAACGGATCCAGAACTACGGTAGCTTTTGAACAGAATACTTTTAACCGGAAACAGTATGCTACCCGGGGCAGGAATTTCCTGCTCAGTGTTAATTATTTCAATGGTGTGGAAACTTATACGCCCGGCAATATCTCCAGGAATAGCGGGGTTTCAACAGATATAGAAGAAAATGAAAAACACAGAGCCTGGTTTAATGCCAAACTGAGCGATGAAAATTATTTCTTTCACAAAGGCAAATACACTCTTGGCTACCTGGTAGAAGGTGTAATATCCAATCAGCCGTTGTTTTCAAATTACTATTCCACGCTGCTGGTCGCACCAGCATTTTATCCGTTACAGGACAGCAGGTCTTTATTCCTGGAGAAATTCAGAGCAAGTACTTATGTGGCAGGAGGCTTGAAAAACATCTACAAGCTCCGTAAAAATCTGGATCTCAGAGTAGAAGCTTTTCTATTTTTACCTTACCAGGAAATTACCCAGAATGGGTTTCAGGATGTAAAAAACAGCCCTACATTTAATCATATTCATTATGCGGGAACCGCAGGCCTTGTTTACCATACACCAGTGGGCCCGGTCAGCCTGAGTTATAATTTATATGATGATCCGATAAAAAGAAACGGCGTTTTACTACATTTGGGGTATCTCATTTACAACAAACGCTCCATTGAGTAAAACCATAAGGTGCCTGCTCCTGGATAAACCCATATCAAGACCAATGAAAACAATATATTACTGTTTATTATTCCTGCTGATTTCCAGCGCCGGCTATGCCCAAAAGTCAGACATCGACAATTTCATCGTTAAAGAAAGCTTACTCAAAAACAGCAAACTGGCTATTATTGCTGCCGACTCGCTTGATCGTCCGCTGGAAAAGATCAATGGCCTGTATACCTTTACGGTTAGCGGTTTCACACAAACCTTAAAGTTTAATGATGGTGTAGCTATTTTACCTTTACAAATTGACAAATCATCTTTCGTTTATGTAAAACATCAGAATGATAAAGGCACACACAGCAAATTGCTTTACATCTATAAAAAAGACGGAAGCCTGAACCCGTTTACGATCAATAGCATCTGGATGATTCTTTTCCCTGTACTACTGGTTTTCATTGCTTTTGCCTTCAGGAAATTGATTATTTATGCAGTGATTATTTTATTGATCTTTATCTACTTTAACCATAGTAACGGGCTGAATCTTTCGACCTTCTTTGAAACCACATTTGATACTTTAAAAAGGGCTTTTTAATATTATATGGATATAAAAAAGGGGTATATCTTTTGGATACACCCCTTTTTTTATGTTGTTTAGAATGGTAACCCTATACCAAAATTGTATTGGAAAAACCGGTAAGTATCCGGACTGTTAGCCAGTTTATAAGCATCCTGAAATTCTTTCCTTCCGCTAAATAACTTCTCAATTACCCACTGATTTTTTGGTTCAAACTGAGGATCTCTCAACTTCAAACCGACATCAAACCTGAATACAAAATACTGTAAATCATATCTGAACCCTACGCCGGTACCTACACCAATCTGATTGCCCAGGTTTTTAAAATTAAAGTAGGTCTCAGGATTTGGGTTGCCGGGAGATATATTCCATACGTTACCAGCATCAAGGAATACAGCACCTTTAAGTTTCGCACCAAAAAAGTTATCAATTAATTTATAACGGTATTCCAGGTTGGCCTCAATGTGCATCTGCCCCAATTGATCTATACCATAAGAGATTTTCCGTTGTTGTTCTGTAGGCAAGCTGATTCCGCGGTTATAATTACCGGGGCCTAATGTTCGGGCTTGCCACGCTCTCACCCCACTGGCACCACCCGCAAAGAATAACTTTTCAAAAGGAACGGCTACCGAGTTACCATAAGCAACTCCAACACCTCCATTAATACGCGCGATAAACTGCCTGTCCAATCCTAAACTTTTATACCAGCGTATATCAACTTCAGGACGCACATACTGATTAAAAGGTAAACCCAGAATTTTCGCATAATCTCCTGTGGAAGGATCATGTTTGGTATCAATAATTTTGGAAATCCCATCCAGCATATTACCGGCGATATCTATATTTCCCCGGAAATAAATAAAGCTTTTATTAAGCAGCAGTTTATTGGCATTCAGGGAATAGGCATATTTCATCCCGATGGTCAGATCTTTTCTGGTCAGCAGGTTGATATTATAAATATTATTCAGAAAAGTAGTTTTTCCATCTACAGTGTTCGTATCAATTAATAACCCTCCAAATCTATATTCAAAATTAAGCGGTGTAAAGGAATGCAGTTTCGACTTCGTCTCCACCCATTCATAGGTAATGGAATTCAGTAATGCACGGCGTACAAAGAAATCTTTTTGCAGCGAGTAAATATAACTGGTAGAAAACGTGGTTGTTGGCATTCCATTTTTCCCCATCATCGGAATACTAAATGGAACCATCAGCCTCGGTACTGCCAGGTTAGCACTCACAGAGAAATCACGCTGGTAAATATCACTGAATAAGGAACCGCCCTGCCCGATCCTGGACTGAAGGCCACCTTTTACCTGAAATTCAAACCGCTCTGCCCCTCTGAAAATATTATTATTCGTATAAGTATTACTCAGGGTAAATCCTACTGTACCGGCATTAAAAGGAACCTCCCCCTCTACCCGGTTACTCATCCGCTTTTGTGGAGTTAACTGAATCAGCGGATTCAGAATATTTGCACTGTCTTTGGATTTTACATATTCGATCTTCACGTTTTTAAAAACGTTCAGTTCATATAAACGGTCATAGGTTAAAGTCTCTTTATTGACATCATAAACATCTCCTTGTTTTAGAAAATCATACCTGACAATTGGGTTTCTCCTGAAACGTTTCGACAAATCAGTATATCGTATGCCTCTGAAAATCCGTGGATTTAAGGTGATTGAATCTGTAAAGCCTTCGGTCGAAGGTGCAACCAATATATTGGTTTCTCCGATCATATATTGTGTATGACTTCCCTTATTGGCAGGAGTATCGATAAACAGCGCTACATTTGCCCGACTCTTATTTAGGGTAGAATCAACCTCAAACCTTACATAAGGCCTGGAGAAGTCATAATAACCATGCTCTTTCATCATCGTATAAATCTGCTCCCGCTCAACTGAAAGCGAGTCATCGTCATATTGAACGCCTTCGTGCAAGTGACTATTAAACGATTTATCCTCTTTATACAGCTTTCTGACAGCCGGATCAGGAATAGTGGTCGTTACTTTTCCTATAAAAAAGGCCGGTCCTGGAGTGGCGATAAAATCGACTTGTGCCCGCTGGTTTTTCACTTTAATCTCTGATCTGACTTTCGCCATAAAATAACCCTTACTCATCAGATACTTTTCTACCTGACCTCTGGAAATTTCTACCAGTGTACTATCCAGCACAGGTGCTTTTTTACCTACGGCCTTTGTTTTGAATAAGGTGTAAAAAATATTGTACAGCCCAACATTGATCCCCAGGCGGGATGCAGGACGAATATCTTTCTGAATATAATTCATTGCCTCTTCTTTATACCTGGAAGGAATACTATCTATTTCAACTACTTTTACTATGGATTGATTGCTCTCAATAAATTTTGTAGAGGAACAGGCAGCAGCAAAAAGAATAATAAATAGTAATATTGCGGGAAACTGGAATTTCTTTTTACAAATTGGATATGCTTTCAAAGTCTCAGATAAGTTTTATAAAATCGTTACATCAAAAAAAGTACCGCAAAGCGCATGGGCTATTTATTATTGAAGGAATAAAATCAATAGTAGAATTCATTCCTTCAGCTTACCAGATTCATAGTATCTATTTTCTGGCCCAATACCAGTCTTTACTACCTAAATTACCTTCAAATATAAAGTTATTTGAAGTAAACAACGCCGAATTAGAGAAGATTAGTACTTTGCAGGCCCCACAAGGCATTCTGGCACTGGTTCATATCCCTGAAACTGCTGCTTTTGATAAAAGTACCTTGCAAAATAATTTTTCTCTTGTCCTGGATGGCATACAGGATCCGGGGAACCTTGGGACAATTATCAGAACCGCTGACTGGTTTGGATTTAAAAACGTAATTTGTTCTTTGAACACGGTTGAAGTTTATAATCCGAAAACTGTACAGGCAACCATGGGTTCTTTGTGCAGGGTAAATGTGAGTTACCAGGAGCTGCCGGTCTGGTTGAAAGATATTAAACTTCCGGTTTTTGGTGCAATGTTGAATGGAAATAGTCTTTATGAAACAAAATGGGGAACTGAAGGCCTTGTCATTTTAGGCAATGAAGGACAGGGCGTGAGTGATGAAGTGAAAATTTTAATTAATAATCCGGTAACGATTCCAAGAGTTGGAGAGGCTGATTCATTGAACGTTGCGGTGTCGGCAGCAATCTTTTGTGCAGATATTAGTAGAAATTTGCAGAAATAAATTGCAGGTTAAGTATTAATTGCTATTTTTGCAACCTGAATTCAAAACAGGTCGAGTGGCCGAGTGGCTAGGCAGAGGTCTGCAAAACCTCGTACAGCGGTTCGAATCCGCTCTCGACCTCAGATTTATATTAAATAAAAAAACTAAAGGTTAAGACCATGGCAGTTACAAGACTAAAAAGAAAAGACAGAAAGAATAAAACAACTTCACGTTTAGAGGTTAAAACTTTGAAACTAGCTACAAACATTGAATTAGGTAGTCGTTCACAACAACCTAAAAAAGATCAGTTAGCTAAAAACAATCTTTTATTAGATCAGCTTTCTGCGGCTTTAAGAGCATAAGTTCTAAAGTTAAAAGCATAAAAAAAACCTTTCTGAAATCAGAAAGGTTTTTTTATGCCTGTCATTTTTCAAGCAGGCTTTATTCTTTTAAAAGCATTGGTTGTTAAACCAATGCTTTACAGATTCTTTTCACAATACCCGGACCTTCGTAAATGAAACCGGTATACAATTGTACCAGTGAAGCACCCGCTTCAATTTTATCTTTAGCATCCTGCGGAGAATGAATCCCTCCTACACCTATAATCGGGAATGCCTTATTTGATTTCTGAGATAAATACCTGATCACCTCTGTTGAACGTACGGTTAAGGGTTTACCACTTAAACCACCTGCTTCATTCGCTATTTCTGCCGCTGTGGTTAAACCTGACCTGTCAATAGTAGTATTCGTCGCAATTACGCCCGCAATACCAGCTTCCATCACGATTTCTACAATATCATCCAATTGCTCATTAGTCAGATCAGGTGCAATTTTTAATAAAATAGGCCTGGATATCCCATCCTTATGGTTACGCTCCTGTAAAGTTTTAAGCAGTAAGGTTAACGGCTCTTTTTCCTGCAAAGCTCTTAAGCCCGGCGTATTTGGAGAACTGACATTGACTACAAAATAATCTACCACATCGAATAAACGGTCAAAACATTTCACATAATCAGAAACAGCATCTTCATTCGGTGTATTTTTATTTTTACCGATATTCCCGCCAATCACGATACTTTTATCTTTCAGCTTCAATACCCGTAAACGTTCTGCCAGGGTATCTACCCCTTTATTGTTGAACCCCATTCTGTTGATGATCGCTTCATCTTCAGTTAGCCGGAACATTCGCGGCTGATCATTTCCCGGCTGAGGCAAAGGCGTTACCGTCCCTACTTCGATAAATCCGAACCCAAGGTCACTTAACGCTTCGATATATTCTCCGTTTTTATCAAACCCTGCGGCAAGGCCTACTGGATTTCTGAATTTGATACCAAAAACTTCACGTTCCAGTCCTTTGATATGAATATCAAAACTACTTCTGATGATAGTTTTACCTAAAGGGAAGTGTTCATGGAACCATTTTAGTCGCTGGACTACGAAGTAATGAACTTTCTCCGGGTCAAATTTGAAAAATAAAGGCTTGATTAAACGATACATGAGTGCGAAGATAGGAACGATTTCATAGGATTACAATTGCTGTATTCATCTTTTGGGACAAAATTTGCATGAACTTGTAATAAAAACGTAGAAATCCTCTGCTATATGCACTGTGTTCAAACAATATGCGCCTAAAAATTGTATTTTTGCACCCAACATGATTTCGATAAACGACTTAACATTCCTTATAGGTTCCCGGGCTTTATACGACGAGGCGAACTGGCACATCAAACCGGGAGAAAGAATTGGCCTTATTGGTGCCAATGGAACTGGAAAATCTACACTTTTAAAAATAATAGTAGGAGAATACGCACCCTCATCCGGGTCAATTTCAATGTCTAAAGATTTAAAAATAGGCTATTTGAACCAGGATTTGCTTTCATATGAATCTCACCATACCATTTTACATGTGGCCATGGAGGCTTTTGAGCGCCAGAACCAGATACATGATGAAATTGAAGAACTCTTAAAAAAGATAGAAACAGATTATTCTGAAGAGGTATTAAACAAACTGAGCGATAAGCAACAGGAGTTTGAAGCATTGGATGGTTATAATATTGAATATAAAGCAAATGAGATCCTTGCAGGTTTAGGATTCAGCACAACCGATCAGCACCGTCCGCTGAACACTTTCTCCGGAGGATGGAGAATGCGTGTAATGCTTGCGAAGATTCTGTTACAGACTCCCGATATCCTGTTACTGGATGAGCCGACCAACCACATGGATTTACCTTCCATTAAATGGTTAGAGACTTACTTGGCTGGATTTGAAGGCGCGATTGTAATTGTATCTCACGATAGGTACTTCCTGGATAAAATTGTAAACCGTACAGTGGAATCCCGCAAAGGAAAATTAACGACCTATGCTGGTAACTATACCTACTATCTGGAAGAGAAGTCTTTACGTGGAGAAATCCAAAAAGGAGAGTTCAAGAATCAGCAGGCTAAAATCAAGCAGGAAGAAAAACTGATTGAACGTTTCAGAGCTAAAGCGAGTAAAGCTAAAATGGCACAGTCCCGCATGAAAGCGCTGGATAAAATGGAACGTGTAGATGACGTGGATGATGATAACCCAACTGTAAACTTCAGCTTTAAGTTTACCAAGCCTTCTGGCCGTCACGTAATCCGCATTGAGAATGCAACAAAGAGATACCCTAACATTGACATTCTGGAAAATGCAGAAGCTGTCATTGAAAAAGGAGATAAAATTGCTTTAATTGGTGCCAACGGTAAGGGTAAGTCTACCTTATTGAGAATGGTTGCTGGCGTGGAAGCTTTCGAAGGATCTTGTGAAACAGGACATAATGTAACGACTACTTTCTTTGCGCAGCATCAGCTGGAGTCTTTACACCTGGGTAACACGATTCTGGAAGAGTTACAGGCTTTCGCTCCTAAACATACAGATACTGAACTCCGTTCTATTCTGGGTTGTTTCCTTTTTACAGGAGATGATGTGTTTAAGAAAATTAAAGTCCTTTCCGGAGGTGAGAAATCAAGGGTTGCTTTAGCGAAATCATTAACGACAGATTCTAACTTCCTGATTCTGGATGAGCCAACGAATCACCTGGACATACAATCGGTAAATATCCTGATCCAGGCCTTGAAACAGTTCGAAGGAACATTCATTGCGGTATCCCATGATAGGTACTTCTTAGATAATGTAGCCAACAAAATCTGGTTTATTGAAGAAGAGCAAATCAAACAATACCCTGGAACTTATGCAGAGTATGAAGTTTGGAACAGTAAAAGAGAAATTCCAGTTGCCAAAAGCATCCCTGTAAAACAGGAAAAGGAAGTGAAAGCTAAAGCGGAACCGAAACCAGTTACAGTAAGCAGTCAGCAGCAATTGAAAAAACTAAATGATCAGTTACAGAAAGTCGAACTGGAAACTGTTGAGTTAGAAAAGAATGTAAAGACGATTGAAAATGAACTTGCTGATGAAGCAGTTTACTCAGATCAGGCAAAACTTGCTGAAGCCAATAAAAAATATCAGAGTGCAAAACAGTTGTTAGATACTGCCCAGAGTAAGTGGGAAAATCTTGCAGCAGAAATCATGGAATTAGAATAATAAAAAAATGATCAGAACCGGAATATTGCTCTTTTTATGTTTGTTTAGCCTGCAAACTTTGCAGGCACAGCAGAAATTTACGTACGATAACCAAGTTTATTCTCCGCAAATCAAAACTGTACAGCTTTACAATACACAAAAAGAGCAATCTATCCCGGTCCTGGCTTTAGGAACTTCAGAAAAACTGAGTTTTTCTTTTGATGACCTGAGAGGCGGAAGTAAAAACTACTGGTACACGGTAGAACATTGTACGTATGATTGGAAGTCTTCTAATTTATCTGTACTGGATTACCTGGACGGTATGAATGAAGACCGCATTATTGACTATGCTTATTCTTCTAAAACACTTCAAAAATTCACCCATTATTCTCTTACTTTCCCTAATGATCAGATTAAGCCTAAGATTTCAGGTAATTATCTGTTAAAAGTTTATGAAAATGGTGACGTGAACAGGCCCGTACTGTCACAGCGCTTTTATATCACTGACCCGCAGGTTAATATTCAGTCTGAGGTTGTTCCCAGTAATGATGTTGCTTTAAGATTCAGCCACCAGAAAATAAACATTAACATTCTTCACACCAATCCAATTCAGAACCCTTATCAGGATATTAAATTGGTGCTGATGCAGAATGGCAATCCGCTAACTGCAAAATTGAATACCAAACCTACTTATGTTAAACCAGGTTCACTGATTTATAATGATCTGGACGGAAATAATTTCATGGGCAGTAATGAATTCAGGAAATTTGATTTCCGCAGCGTGCGTTACAAAGGGGAACATGTACAGGATCTGTTTACAGATAGTACCAATAACGTAGTTTTATTTACAGATGTGAATGGCACAGCGCCCAAATACACTCAGCAAATTGATGAGAACGGCGCGTTTTTTATTCGCAATCAGGATAACATAGACAATGATACTGATAGCGATTACGGACACATTCAATTCAGCTTAAATACGGCTGCCCCTGGTAAAGATGGCGATATTTATGTAGTTGGCAGGTTTAATAATTTCACGCTTACTGAAGGGAATAAACTGAGTTATGTAGCTGCTAAAAAGAAATATTATGGCAGTATGTATTTAAAACAGGGTTTATATGATTATCAGTATGTCTGGAAAGATAATACCACAGGAAATGTAGACTGTACCGTTTTGGAGGGCTCTTTCTTTGAAACAGAAAACACTTACCAGGCTTTCGTATATTTCCGCAGACCAGGCAGCAGATGGGACGAACTCATCGGATACAGCCTGTTTAATAATCTGCAGAAAAAATAATATACGTTTTTAAATACCTTTTGTAATCCAGACAGAAACACTTCCGGCTTCACAAAAGAATTCAGCCCAGCCGTTTTCATCAATCGTTATTTCTTCTTTTCTATAGCCCAATACATCGATGAATGTTTTGCCGGCATGTCCCATCCCCATTTCCATTTTCTTAGTCCCTTGTTCTCCATTGCTTAATACTACTGCAATACCCGAATTTTCAAGTTCTGGTATTCCCTCTCTTGTCCATCCGATACAGTTAGGATGATCCAGGTAATCACGTTGAAAACCATAAGCCAGATCCCTGCGCAGCTTAGTCATTAAAGGAAGGCTTTCCAGTGCAACCAGTTCAACTTCTGCCTCGTTCCCTTCATCATCATGATCTGTATATTTAGCGCCGTATAAATCCGTATAAAATACGCAAGGTATCCCCTGTTCTCTTAAAAGGATTAAGGCATAAGCCAATGGACGAAACCAGAAATCAACATAGGTCTCCAGATCCTGTAGTGGTTGTGAATCGTGGTTATCGACAAATGTAATCGACAGTTGCGGATGAGATTCTACCAGCGTATTTTCAAATATTTTACTCAGATCATAAGTATCGCCGGCATCAGCTGCGGTATGGAAGTTAAGATGTAACATCGAATCAAACAATTGCATTCTACCTTCAGTCAGGTCAATATAACTCCTCAATTTCATCACATCGTCCACTACCCAGTTTTCAGCTATAATAAAGAATTGCTTATCAAACTTTGCATTCATGTGATCAAGCCACTCCTTCAGATAATCTGTCGCTATGTGTTTAACAGCATCTAAACGGAACCCATCTACCCCTGTGGTTTCATAATACCATTCTCCCCAACGCTTCAACTCTTCACGAACAGCCTTATTCCTGAATTCAATATCATTAAACATCAGGTAATCATAGTTACCCAATTCATCAGAAGGTACGTCTTCCCAACCTTCTCCATACTCATTTTGTATAGAGAATATAGAAGTTTCCTGTAAATTCTCAGCCCAGTCGATTCCGCTGAAACAGCTTTTATCCCAGATAAACTCAGAATATTTCCCTTTTCTACCGGGGAAAGTGAACTTTGTCCAGGCCTCAATTTCAAAAACATCTGAAGTATATTCTTCTCTGTTATCTTCAGCAACTCTGCGTACAGGTATTTTTTCCAGCTCATCGGCCCCTGCTTTATGGTTAAAGACTACATCTGCGAGTACCATAAGCTGCTGTTCATGTAAAGCATTAATGGCTTGCAGATATTCATCTTTCGTTCCATACTTAGTCGGCACGCTGTTTTTCTGATCAAATTCTCCTAAGTCGAAAAGGTCGTAACAATCATAACCCACAGAATCTGCACCTTCTGTAGATTTATAGGATGGCGGGAACCAAACGCCGGTAATCCCGATTTCTTTTAACGCAGGAGCTTGTTCTGTAGCTTTTTGCCATAATTTTTGTTCTTCGTCATAGTACCAGTGAAAATACTGGATCAGCGTTTGGTTACTCATATATAAACTGCTTATTAATTAGGTGGAAACAATAGCATAACATGAAGTCTCACATTTTGTTTACTTTTGCAGTAATATGAGCACAATAGTAAAAAATCCTAAAAATTCGTTCACAATTATGAACGAATTGGTTCTACCCAATGACACCAATACGCTAAACAATTTAATGGGTGGCAGGTTACTGCACTGGATGGATATCGCTGCTGCGATTTCAGCACAAAAACACTGTAACCGGATTGTCGTTACTGCTTCAGTAGATAATGTATCGTTCAAACAGCCTATTAAATTAGGTGATGTAATTACGATTGAAGCGAAAGTAACCCGTGCTTTTCATACTTCTGTAGAAGTGCGTATGGATGTGTGGGCCGAAAACATTCCTTCAGGAACCCGTGTTAAATCCAATGAAGCTTACTATACTTTTGTAGCAGTTGATCAGAGTGGCAGAACAATTCCTGTTCCTGAACTGTTACCTGAAACAGAAGATGAGATTGAATTATATGCAGGTGCATTAAGAAGAAGACAATTACGTTTGATCTTAGCCGGCAAAATGAAAGCGAATGACGCTATTGAACTAAAGGCTTTATTCTTCAACGAATAGCAGGAAGCCATTTAAACGAATAATATGACCACGTACACTACATTGATTATTCTGAGCGGACTGGTCATATTTTCTTATCTCTTTGATCTGGTAGCGAGCAAAACAAAGCTACCTTCGGTTTTACTGCTTTTGCTACTGGGAATCGGTTTGCATGTTCTGGTGGATCAGCTGCACATTCAGACTTTTGATTTTTTAAAAGTACTACCTACGCTGGGTACAGTAGGCCTGATCTTAATTGTTTTTGAAGGAGCACTGGAATTAAAATATGAGCGGGAAAAGAATAAGCTGATCAGAGGAGCTTTTCTCTCCGCTTTTTTTATTCTGGCTGCAACGGTTTCTGCAATCACGTTTATTATTTACCAGATTACCGGGCAGGATTTCTACCGCTGTTTTACCAATGCGATTCCTTTTAGCGTCATCAGTTCTGCAATTGCCATTCCTTCTGCCGCTGCGCTGACCGGTAAAAGCAAGGAATTTATTATCTACGAGTCCTCGTTTTCAGATATCCTGGGAATTATATTGTTCAATTTTGCAGTAACCAATCCACATATCTCTATTTCTTCTTTCACAGGATTAGGCCTGAGCACGCTATTGATTATTATCCTGTCCATCATCTCCTGCATCTTACTGCTGTATTTGATGGGGAAAATCTCCCATCATATCAAGTTCTTCCTGATTATTTCCATCCTGATCCTTGTGTATGCCGTAGGCCAGTCTTATCATTTATCCTCGTTGGTACTGGTACTTTCCTTTGGATTGTTCTTAAACAATGCAGATGCAATTGAACATTTCTATTTCAGAAGTATGTTTATCTATAAGAATTTATCAAAGGATCTGGAACAGCTGCATCAATTATCAGCTGAAACGGCTTTTATTATCCGCACCTTTTTCTTTGTAATCTTTGGTTTCACCATGAATATCTATGAGCTGAACAATGGGATTACCCTGATGAACGGCGTCTTCATTCTGATGACTATTTACCTGATCAGGATCATTTATTTAAAGTTATTCAGAAAAGAGAACAGTGGAACGGAGAGCGTCATTGCTCCCCGCGGACTGATCAGTATTTTATTATATTATAACCTACCTCCGTCATTACGACTGCCGGAGATCGGTACTTCCTTCTTGTTCCTTGTGGTATTAGGGTCAAGTTTAGTGATGAGCATAGGCCTTTTGGCCAGTAAAAAAATGGTGAAAGCAGAAGTCCCTGCCTAGCTGCCCATTTCCAGGATCTTATCGAATTCAGTAGCTTTTAACTCCATCACTGACAAACGGCCTTGTCTGACTAAGGAAATGTCCTTCAGGCTCTCTTCAGCTTTGACCTGCTCTAAAGTGACCGGATTTTTCAAAGTTTCTACAGGCACAAGATCTACAACCACCCAGTTCGCATCATCAGTAGTTGGGTCCTGATAAAACTCTCTGACTACTTTGGCAACTCCGACTACATGTTTGCCCTCATTGCTATGATAAAAAAGAACAAGATCTCCCTCTTTCATCAATTTGAGATTATTGCGTGCCTGATAGTTACGTACACCGTCCCAAAAGGTTCTTCCGTCTTTATTAAACTGTTCCCAGCTATATTTAAAAGGTTCTGATTTGACTAAGAAATAATTCATTAGTCAAAACTAATAAAAGAGAAAGAATATGTGGTTAAATAAATAAGACAAAATTAAAAGCAGTCTGTCTAATCTTTGTAAGGCTAATGGATCATCTTAAACAATAATTCTTTCAATAATTCTCCGTCTGTAATATTACCTGTACTGTCCACTCCTTTACTCTTCAAATCATACTCTCTGAGCAAACTGATAATATCAAATGTTTTATTGAGGTTATAATTTCTGGCCGCAGTTTCATAGTCCTTTACAAAATAAGGATTTACACCAAGTTCTTTGGCTGCGTCACCTTTGTTCTGCAAATAATGATATTTCAGGATTTTCGAGAAGTAGCTATTTAGATTTGCCATGACCATCACCATTGGATTGGCTTTCGGATTATCAGCGAAGTAATTAATAATCTGATTACATTTCAGCACATTACGTGAAGCCAGTGCCTTCTGCAATTCAAAAACATTATACTCTTTACTAATACCAATGTTACGCTGCACGAGATCAGTATCAATAATAGTCTCTTTACTGATATTCAACAATAACTTCTCCAGCTCATTTGATATTTTAGATAAATCAGCACCCAGATACTCCGCCATCAGGGCTGATGCCTGCGGGGCGATCTTTGCCCCCATCCCCTTCACGAGTTCCTCAATCCACTGTGCCAGTTTGTAATCCCTTACTGGATCAGACTGAAAGACAACTCCGCTTTTAGTAATTGATTTGAATATCTTTTTACGTTTATCAAAATTCGCGTATTTATACCCCAGCACAAGAATGGTACTGTCCAGCGGCTTCTCAAAATAATTCTGAATAAACTCAGCCTCTTTGCTGCTTCCTTCTGTCTCTTTAGACCACTTCAGATCCTGCGCCTCTTTCACCACGATCAGCTGATAGTCCGACATCATCGGATAACGTTTTGCTGCATTTAAAATCGTGGCCATATCTGTATCTTTACCGTACAATACAGTCTGGTTGAAACCTTTCTCCATATCATTCAATATGTGATCTTCCATATAGTGAATAATCTGGTCGATATAATAGGGTTCTTCACCATGCAAAAGATAAACAGGCTTGAATTTTTTAGCTTTGAGGTCTTTGATAATATCAGCAGCAGTCATAATTATCCAAATGTAACGGCTAATTACTAATTTTTAAAGGTTATTTTTGCACAAATGGCATTTACACCTACAGCATTGAACTTACCGCAGCATCCTTTCCGGATAACCCAGAAAGAAGAGCAGTACTTTATTTTTGATGAAGTGCGGAAGAAACATCTCGTTTTAACCCCTGAAGAATGGGTAAGGCAGCATTTTATCCATTATTTGATAAATGATAAAAAATTCCCAAGGTCTTTGATACAAATTGAAGGCGGACTAAACCTGAATCAACTTCAAAAAAGAACCGATATTGTTATTTTTAACACCAGTGGAGAAAGAATCATGGTGATAGAGTGCAAAGCTCCCTCCATTAAAATCTCTCAGGGTGTATTTGATCAGGCTGCCAGATATAACTCAGTACACAAAGCCAAATGGCTTGTAGTGACTAATGGCCTGAAGCATTGCTATGCACAAATCGATCATGCCGCTTCTCAATTTTTATTTATTGAAGAACTCCCTGAATATTCTTTGCTGTAATTATTCTTTTCATACTGCAATACATATACTTGTTTCCCAATAGCAACAACCTTAAATCAAGACTTATAGATATCTATATATGTAAGAATCTGTACATCTAAAAATATAGATATACAGAAATATAGACTCAAAAGTATCCAAAACCAAAGACATCTACGATCAAAGAAACATAGACACATATATATACAGATATCTATACATTAGATAAAAACAGGCTTCACCATAATAAAAAAGGAATAATTTCCCTAAGCCTGATATCAACAACATAAAGATATCTATATGTCTAAAAACATATACACCTTTATACATCACCAACTCAAGCACAAAAGAGTTTAACAACAAAGACATCAATACATCCAGATATATTTAAATCTAAACATCAAACAAATTGTTCCATTTCAAATTGCAGGAAGTAAAATAAAAAAGGGAGGGGCGTTTTCCTTGCCCCGGATGCTCTTCGCACCGTAAGCAAGGAAAACGCCCCTCCCTTTTTTATTTTACAAACTCAGAAGAGACTCTTGAATAATCTTCACTTTAGCTTCCGCATCAGCCTTCTTATTCCTTTCATTCTGAATAATCTCTGGCTTCGCATTCTGTACAAACCTTTCATTGCTCAGCTTTGCATCAACCGATTTCAAAAACCCTTGCAAATACTCAAGTTCTCCATTCAACCTCAACCGTTCCGCATCCACATCAATCGTTTCATTCAGCTGTACAAAAAACTCATCATTTCCAACCATGAAACCAGCAGCACCTGCAACCTTATCACTCACAAAATCTACCTCAGTAATATTTGCCAGCTTAGAAATAATAGTTAACCATTTATCATAGGCTAAAGAAGAATTAACCTTCACACTCAAAGGCAAACCCTCTTTCGGAGAAATCTGTTTCGTATTTCTGATATTACGTACCTCAGCAACAATCCCCTTCACCACTTCGACATCCTTCAACAAAGCTAAATCAGCAGGCCCCACAACAGGATAAGGTGCTACAATAATACAATCCATCTCCCCTTTGGTACCAAAGATCTCATCATGCCACAACTCTTCCGTAATAAACGGCATAAACGGATGCAATAAACTTAAAATCTTTTCAAAGAAACCGATCGTTGCTTTCAGAGAAACCGGATCAATCGGATGCTGATAAACAGGTTTTACCATTTCCAGATACCATGCACAGAAATCATCCCACACCAACTTATAAGTTGTCATTAATGCCTCCGACAAACGGTACTGCTTATAATTATCTTCAATCTCCGCTAACGCCTCATTGAAACGATTCTCAAACCATAAAATAGCCTGCGCATTAGGATTTGCTAAAGTCTCATCAACCTCCCATCCTTTCACTAAACGGAAAGCATTCCAGATCTTATTCGCAAAATTCCTTCCTTGCTCACAGTAACTCTCATCGAACATCAAATCGTTACCAGCAGGAGAACATAACAGCATTCCTACTCTTACACCGTCCGCACCATACTTCTCAATCAAACCAATCGGATCAGGAGAGTTACCCAATGACTTAGACATTTTACGACCCAATTTATCACGTACAATACCGGTCAGGTATACATTTGTAAATGGCTTTTTACCCATAAACTCGTGACCTGCCATAATCATACGCGCTACCCAGAAGAATAAAATCTCAGGGGCAGTAACCAGATCATTCGTAGGATAGTAATAATTAATATCCTTATTTCCAGGATCTTTCAATCCGTTAAATACCGACATCGGCCATAACCACGAAGAAAACCAGGTATCTAATACATCATCGTCCTGTCTGATAAAAGCAGACAACTGGTGCTTAAATCCATTCGCTTCTTCCTCAGTAAATTTACCATCAATATCTTTAAGCTTTAAAAATTCATTTAAAGCATCTTCTTTAGTTTTGGCAACAACCCAATCCCCTTTATCATCAAACCAGGCAGGAATACGCTGTCCCCACCATAACTGGCGGCTGATATTCCAATCCCTTACGTTCTCCATCCAATGACGGTAAGTATTCACAAATTTCTCAGGAATAAGCTTCACATCACCATTTAGCACATCAGCTAAAGCAGGCTTGGCCATTTCGTCCATTTTACAGAACCATTGTAAAGAAAGCTTAGGCTCAATGGCAGCGTCAGTACGTTCAGAGAACCCTACCTGTGACTTATAATCTTCTACTTTCTCCAGATGACCAGCCTCATCCAGCAATACAGCAATTTTTTTACGGGCAATAAAACGGTCTTCACCTACCAGAATAACAGCAAGCTCATTTAAAGTACCATCATCATTTAAGATATCGATTACCGGAAGTTTATGTTTCACGCCCAGCTCATAATCATTCAGATCATGCGCAGGAGTTACCTTTAAACAACCCGTACCAAAATCCATTGTTACATACTCATCCTCAATAACCGGAATCTCGCGATTGATTAAAGGAACAAATACCTTTTTACCTTTCAAATGCGCATAACGCTCATCATTCGGATTGATACAGATTGCTGCATCAGCCATAATTGTTTCAGGACGCGTAGTTGCAATCGTTAAAAATTCAGTATCTGCACCTGTGGCAGGAGCAATAGAATATTTAATATAATACAACTTCTGATTCACTTCCTTACGGATTACCTCTTCATCAGAAACGGCAGTTTTACCAGCCGGATCCCAGTTGACCATACGAACACCGCGGTATATTTTCCCTTTTTTGTACAGCTCAATAAAACAATCGATTACAGACTCTGAAAGATCTTCTTCCATCGTGAAACGCGTCCGGTCCCAGTCGCAGCTTGCGCCCAGTTTCTTCAGCTGATCCAGGATAATACCACCATATTTTTCTTTCCACTCCCATGCATAGGCCATGAATTCTTCTCTGGTCAGATCTTTTTTGCTGATGCCTCTTTCTTTCAGCATGGCAACTACCTTAGCTTCAGTAGCAATAGAAGCATGGTCAGTTCCAGGAACCCAGCATGCATTTTTACCTTGCATACGTGCGCGGCGAATCATGACATCCTGAATTGTATTGTTGAGCATGTGGCCCATGTGTAATACTCCGGTGACGTTTGGCGGAGGAATTACAATTGTATAGGGTTCACGTTCATCTGGTTCAGAATGAAAGAACTTTTTTGACAGCCAGTAGCTGTACCACTTGTCTTCGGTTTCGGCGGGATCGTATTTAGTCGAAATGCTCATTTATAGGGTTGCTGATTAAAATGCAAAAATAAGGTTTTTAGCGGAAAATATTTAAGCTTTCCACTCTTCGTCCAGAATGGCGTATTCAAAGCTATCCATCCAGCCGGTAACTAAAGGTAAAATTTGTCTTTTTCTGCCTTCCTGGGTCATCCCTGCTTTTTCCAATACACGGATAGAAGCTAAATTTTCTACTGCGCAGCCAGCTTCAATACGGTGTAATTTCAGGCGGTCAAATCCAAACCTGATCACTGCCCTGATTGCTTCTGTAGCATAACCCTGATTCCAGAAATCTACGTTAATCTTATACCATATTTCTGCACTGTTGAATTTAGAAGAGGACAGCTTAAGAGATACCAGCCCAACAAAACCACCTTTCTCAAATTCCACAGCAAATGTGTAATTCTTAATCGTTTTTTTCTGATGGTCATTAATCCAGCCATCTACAATGATATTAGTCTCTTCCAGATCTTTAGGAATACCCAAAGTATTATACTGATCTGTTTCAGCCAAATGGTGCAATACATGAATCGATTCAAGATCAGCCATTTCCACTAATCTTAGTTTTAGTCTTTCCGTAAAAAATTTCAATACTACCATGCTCTTATTTAAGATTTTGCATAAAATAATCTGTTACTTTCTGATAAAGATGCGTTCTGTCTTTACCCAATACATTGTGCTCGTGTCCCGGATAAATCATATAATCCAGTTGTACATTGCTATCTACTGCCTTTTTTACCAGATCGACAGTATGCTGCTGCACCACAACGTTATCCTGTAATCCATGAATAAGCAATAATTTACCTTTTAGTTTTTGAATTTGGTTAGTCAGATCAGTTGCTGCATAACCTTCAGGGTTTTCCTTAGGTGTATCCATATAACGTTCTGTATACATCGCTTCATAGAAATTCCAGTTTGTTACGGCCCCGCCAGCTACTGCTGCTTTGAAAACACCAGGGTGGTTCACCATAAAATCTACTGTATTAAATCCACCAAAGCTCCAGCCAAACAAGCCCATATTTTTTTCATCGGTATAAGACAATCCTTTCAGATAATCTACAGCAGACATCATATCTTCCATCTGTACATCACCTACTTTTCTAAACATAGCCTGTTCAAACGCTTTTCCACGGTTATCACTTCCCCTGGTATCAATCACCATGACTACAAATCCCTGCTCTGCAAGGTATTGGAACCAGTAATTACTTCCTCCTCCATTCCACTGGTCAAGAATTAATTGTGCATGCGAACCGCCATACCAATAAACTACAACGGGATGTTTTTTTGTGCTGTCCAACCCAACAGGCTTGAATAAATTACAATAGATAGGATCGCCTTTTTTCCCTTTGATCGTAAAAATAGAAGACGCACCCAAAGCATAATCTTTCAATGGATCTGCCGATTGAAAGAGCTGTTTTTTAGCTCCTTTTTTAACGTCCAGCAGTTCAACAGTACCTGGATTTTTTGTAGAACTGAAATTATCAAGTACCGTATTTCCTGAAGTACTGATTTCTGTTTTATGCACTGCAAAACCTGAGGTAATTCTTTTCGACTGGCCAGATTTGATGTTCACTACATATAAGTTCCTGGTAATCGGAGATTCTGCTGTAGATACATAAAATAAATTTTCACCGGCTGCATCGAAGCCTTTGACTTCAGTAACTTCCCAGTTCCCTTTAGTGAGTTGTTTAAGTAGTTTACCGTTGGTATTGTATAAATACAATTGATTCCATCCATCACGGTTACTTTGCCAGATAAACTGCTGAGGATCATTTTTCAGAAATAACGCGGGAACAAGTGGTTCTACATATTTCTCATCCCGCTCTTCGAACAGCGTTTTTACATATTGACCAGTCTGCGCATCAAACTGTTTGAATTCCATATGATTTTGTCCGCGGTTTAAAACAGCGATATAAACAAATTTGTCGTCCGGGCTCCAGGCGATATTAGTCAGATATTGTTCTGCCGGCTTTCCTGTTTGAAGATAAACAACGGCTTGGGTCGCTGCATTATAAATACCTACAGTTACTTCATGGATTTTATCTCCAGCCATTGGGTATTTAATATTGATGTTTTTTGCCGGGCGGGTGGTCCAGTCAATGATTGGATAATCTGAAACCATACTTTGATCCATCCGGTAAAAAGCCAGCTGTCTACCCTGATTACTCCAGAAGGTCCCTTTTGAAATGCCAAATTCGTCACGGTGTACTGATGAAGCATAAACGATATCGCTTGTTCCATCGGTGGTTACTTGTTTTGCCGTTTGACCATCATTCACAAATAAATTGTAATGATCCAGGTAAGCGGTATATCCGGCAGCGCTTCTTTCTGCTTTATTCTGACCAGCCAGTTTACTGTCCATCAAAGTGGTGAAACTGTTTTTCACCGGATTATAAGCTAAGGATGCTCCATTCACAGGAATAATCCAGTCTGCTCCCTGATTAAAAGTAATATCAGGCATTGTTTTCAAGGTATTCAACTTCGCAGAACGCAGCTTTTGATTCAGTTGCGTTAAGTTCAGCAATAGCTTTTCTTCTTTACCTGCCGCATTTCCTGTAAACCAGGCTGTTTCACCATTTACAGTTTTACTATATACATAATCTTCTTTTCCGTAGAGGAATTGCAGATTCTTTAATTTTTGAGGGGCAAGCGTCGTACGTGAATTGAACATGGCATCTGTCATGCTCAGATTTTTCTGCTGACCGTTTACAATTACGGAGGCAGAAAGCAATACGGCGAATAAAACTAGTTTCTTCATTGATTTAAATTTGATGGCCAAATATAGCAATTATGGCTTAGCGGGATGAATTTTACCCGATTTGGAAAATGTATCAATAAGCTATTATTTCAGATCTGCACAATAATAAATGTTAAATTATGTTAATAGTGTAATTAATTCATCTGGTTATATTTTATGAAAACGATCAAAGTATTCCTTCTTCCGGGATTAATCATTAAGAAACTCGGCCTGACCAAACTGTATTATTGGTTCAATAAATAGCGGCAAATATCCGGCTACTCAGTAATATTTTCATTAGAATAAGCTTTTATTAATCTCATTTGTTATTTTGAGCGGACTAACTGACTTACTAATCAATACTGATGAACACTAAACACCTCAAAAACTATTTTGCGGTCTTAGGAATATTAGCTGCAAGCTACTCTTCTTATGCACAAAAAGTTCCTACAAAGTTTATTGATCCTGCAAATATGGATCTTACGGTAAAACCCGGAGATGATTTTTACGAATATGCCAGCGGTACGTGGATTAAAAACAATCCTGTCCCTGCCAAGGAAACACGCTGGGGAAGTTTCAATGAATTAAGAGATTTTAATATTAATGCAGTGAAAGGCATTGTTGAAGATGCCGCAGCAGATCGTTCTGCACCAGCTGGATCCGTAAAAAGACGTGTAGGTGATTTTTATGCAGCTGCAATGGATAGCCTTACTATTGAAAAATTAGGCTATACACCTATTAAAGCTGACCTTGCCAGAATTAACAAGCTTAAAGATATACAAGGTATACTGGATGAAGTTATCACTATGCGCACTTCTGGTATCGGAGCTCCGATGTATAGTTTCTATGTAGGTCAGGACAGGAAAAATGTAAATAAGTATGTAGCACAACTTGGTCAGGGCGGAACAACTTTGCCTGACCGTGATTATTATTTAAAAGATGACAGCAGAACCTTAAAAATCCGTGAGGCTTATCTGAATTACATGACTACCTTATTTACCTTGACAGGCAGTTCTGCAACGGATGCGAAACAAAAAGCAAATACAGTACTGGCTATTGAGAAAAAGCTTGCTGAAGCTCAAATGTCACGTCTTGAAATGCGTGATCCTTATAAGACTTATAATAAATTTACAATTGCTGATTTTAGCAAAACGACACCAAATATTAACTGGGCTGCAACGTTACCAAAACTTTTGGTTAAAGGACAGGATACTGTTTTAGTAGGTGCGCCTAAATTTTTTGTGAGCCTGAATGACATGCTGACTTCTGTACCTGTTTCAGACTGGAAAACTTACCTGGAATGGAATATTCTTAAAAATTCAGCAGCGAATTTAAGTTCTCCTTTTGTAAAAGCAACTTTCGCCTTTAATCAGGCACAAACAGGTCAGAAAGTACAGACTCCAAGATGGCAGACCATGTCTTCTAAAACTGACGGATCTATCGGTGAGTTATTAGGACAACTTTATGTCGCTAAATACTTTAAACCTGAAGCTAAGGCACGCATGACCGAGATGATCAAAAATTTGCGCACTGCATTTGAGATCAGAATTAAAGGGTTAGAATGGATGAGCGATGTGACTAAGGAAAAAGCGCTGGCTAAGCTAAATGCTTTTGTCCCTAAAATTGGCTATCCTGATCAATGGAAAACATATGATGGATTAAATATTGACCGGAAAACTTATTTCCAGAACCTTAGAAATGTAGGTACATGGGGATATAATGATATGGTTTCACAATTAGGAAAACCTGTTGACCGTAAACGTTTTGGCATGACCCCACCAACGGTAAATGCTTATTATAGTCCAACAATGAACGAGATTGTATTCCCGGCAGGGATTTTACAATTCCCTTTCTTTGCAGCTAATGCTGATGATGCGATCAACTATGGTGGTATTGGTGCAGTAATCGGTCATGAGATGTCACATGGTTTTGATGATAGTGGCAGCCAATATGATAAAGATGGTAATCTGCGAAATTGGTGGACAGATGAAGATCGTACAAAATTTGAAGCTAAAACAAAAGCTTTGGGCGAACAATATGATTCATACGCGGTACTGGATACTATTCATGTGAATGGTAAACTGACCATGGGTGAAAATATTGGTGATTTAGGAGGCTTAAATGCTGCTTATACTGCGTTTAAATTAACTAAACAAGGACAGTCTGAAGAGAAAATTGATGGGTTTACACCTGATCAGCGTTTCTTCCTTTCGTGGGCTCAGGTATGGAGAGGTAATATTTTACCGGATAATGCTGCACAGTTAATCAAAACTGATCCGCATTCTCCAGGGGAATTCAGAACTATTGGTGCTCCTGTAAATATGGATGCCTGGTACAAAGCGTTCGACGTGAAACCTGGTGATAAATTATACAAAAAACCAGAAGACAGAATTCGGCTTTGGTAAATTGCTGATCAATAAAAAGGCCACTGTGATTATTTCCCAGTGGCCTTTTTTGTTTTAAAACCTGGTTAAGACTTTTCTGCCTAAATCAAAGGTTAACCGGAATGCTTGCTGACTGCTCATCCTTGCCGGGGTATTGTGTAAGCTAAAGACGAATGATCCTTTGATATTCTTGAAGATCAGAGGGGTAAACATTAAATCAAGTCTGTTATATGTTTTATTCTGATAAAAACCATCTCCATAATTGATATGTGAGCCCTGGCCTTTGTAAAACTCATCATATAAGGCAAAACGTTTGTAACCCAGGTAAGCGCTCGCCACGAATCCTTTTGGTGTATTCAGGTCTGTGACATTCCTGATTCTTTCAATAGACATCAGGGCTCCTGCTTCAATAGTCAGAGAATCCAATATGGTCTTGTGACTAAAATCCAATCCCAGTTTCACTTGTAAACCGCCATTATCTTCTATATGGTCACCTGCTTGTTCATTGGAGGTGTACGCATTGTGCATCAGCTGAAAATAATGAGTGATATAAAAAGGCCCCGTAGTTACCGGACGGTATTTACCTGATAATCCCACTAAGAACTGCTCTCTGTCGGTTGGTGATTGTTTACTCAGCCAATCAATCCATACCGTTTCTGTAAAATGTTCATTCTGATATTTCAATAACATCCCCTGTACATTTGGGCGATAATAACGCAAAGTATCATTTAATAAGGCACGGGGATAGTCGCTGAGCAGTCCCTCTCTCGAAAATGCACCAATATTAAAATTCCAGTTTTTGTTGGTATAGTTGTAATAAGCAACCGGGTCTACCTTCATAAACCGGCTGGAACCGAATTCATGTAATCCGTTTACCCCTACAATGAAGTGGTTGTTGCTGTCCAGGTTTAAACCAAGGTCAAGGGCAAGCCTGGTACCTGAATAAGTATTAGATCTGGAAATGTAATCTTTATACTCCCTGTTATCCATAAAACCCATTCCATTAAAATGGATATCAAGGCTTCCCTGTGCGAATGCTATAGTACTTGAAAATATTGAGACAATAATGATCAGGTAGATTTTTTTATTCATAATTGTATTTTAATCTTAATAATTTGGCGCTAATCTACAAAGCTTGTTTAGAATTTATGTGGTAAATTTGTAGAAATGAATATCATCACACAAACCGCAGACGGCTCTAACACTTTATATAACGAAACCATAGGGGAACACTACCATTCTAAACATGGCGCACTACAGGAAAGTAAGCATGTATTTATCGATGCCGGCCTCAAACAAGCCGAAATAACTTTTCCTGATCAGCCTATAGCTATCCTGGAAATTGGTTTTGGTACGGGCCTGAATTTTCTGCTTACTTCTGCTTATGCAGATGAACATGGGCTTTCCCTGAATTATACAGGGATTGAGGCTTATCCGCTAAGTAAGGAAGAATTGATCTCTACGCAATATAATCAATATGTACCTGCGCCAATATGGAATAGCCTGATGAATGTTTATGCCAATGCATTATGTGCGGCAACTGCTTTAAATACGAATCAGGAGCTAACTATCGCCCATACTACGCTGGATGCTTTTAAGGCTGAGAAGCTATTTGACCTGGTATATTTTGATGCTTTCTCGGTACAGCATCAACCGGAAATGTGGTCTGATGAGATCATCTGCCATGTTTGCTCTTTCCTGAAACCTAACGGGATATTTGTGACCTATGCCATTACCGGAAAACTAAAACGTGCTTTAAAAAGCTGCGGTATGAAGGTTGAAAAACTCCCTGGTGCACCAGGAAAACGTGAAATGTTACGTGCAACTAAAGTACCTGCTGATCAAGCGGTGGTTTAATTTACAAATTACGGACTAAACTTGAACTTTTGCCATTTAGATTTGTTTTAAGGGCTACCTTGGATAAGACAACTTACTAAGAAAAACAAATATTTACAATGGATAAAAGAAAATTGGGTAATACAGATTTACTGGTTTCGCCAGTAACGTTTGGGGGAAATGTTTTTGGATGGACATTAGACGAGAAAAAATCTTTTGAAGTTCTCGATGGATTTATAGAAGCAGGGTTCAACTTTATTGATACTGCTGATGTATATTCCAGATGGGTGCCAGAAAATAAGGGCGGTGAGTCTGAAACTATTATCGGGAACTGGATGAAGGCAAGAAATAACCGCAATCAAATCATATTAGCTACAAAAGTAGGTAGTAATATGGAGTTAAACGGAAAAAAATGCCTTTCAAAAAAATATATACTGGAAGCTGTTGATGCTTCTCTGCTTAGATTAAAAACTGATTATATCGATCTTTATCAATCACATTATGATGATCCGGAGACACCGGTACAGGAAACACTTGAGGCTTATGATCAATTGATCAGAGCAGGAAAAGTACGGTGGATCGGGGCATCAAATTTTAGTACTGAAAGATTTAAGGAGTCTTTGGAGACTAGTGCGCGTTTAAGCTTGCCAAAATATCAGACTTTCCAGCCAGAATACAATTTATATAAAAGAGAAGGATTTGAAAAAGAGCTGGAACAGATTTGTCTGGACAACCAGGTTGGTGTAATCAATTATTATTCACTGGCCAGTGGTTTTCTGACAGGAAAGTATCGTTCTGAGACAGACCTGGGCAAAAGCCAGAGAGGCAGTGCGGTCAAGGAGTTCATGAACCCGAGAGGTTTCAGGATTTTAAAAGCATTGGATGAAGTTTCAGAGCAATACAATTCTTCTCTGGCAAGCGTTGCTTTAGCCTGGCTGATGGCCAGACCATCGGTAACTTCACCTATTGCGAGTGTAACTAGTTTAGCGCAATTAAAGAACCTGACCAAAGCTGCAGCATTACGGCTTGATGTGGAAGTGATCTCTATATTGGATGCTGCCAGTGCGTGGGAATAAGATTTTAATAACAAGCTGTTTATCATGCCCTGCTAATTATTTTGGCAGGGCATTTGTTTTTAGCCAGACTTTATTATTAAATTCACCTAAGCATGAAAAACATCTCTCCTCCTTTTTACGCCAAACTTGCTTTGGTTTTATTTTCAATTATCTGTTTGGGGTATCTGGCCATTTTAGGTCATAGTCTTCTGGCTCCGCTGCTTGCCTCCTTTTTATTAGCACTCTTGTTATTACCGCTGGCAAATTTCCTGGAGAAAAAATGGAGGTTTAAAAGAAGTTTAGCTTCTATTGTATCTGTCATTATCATGATCGCGGTTATTGCCTGCATCATGCTCTTTCTGGCCAGCCAACTCACTGATTTAGGGCAGGACTGGCCTTTACTAAAGCAACAAGCCATACATTCTTTTGAATCATTGCAAGTTTGGGTCTCTCATACTTTTAATGTCAACGCGCATAAACAGATTGATTATTTAAAAGATAGTGCCACCAGTGCGCTTGCATCCAGTGCAACTGTTTTAGGCGCCACTTTAATGACTTTATCTTCAACGTTATTGTTCCTTGCTTTTCTTTTATTGTTTACTTTCTTTATTTTAAACTACCGCCGTATTCTTTTTACTTTTCTGATCAGTGTTTTTAAAGAGGAGCATGCCGAAAAGGTTAAACAAATAGTGGAGCAAATTCAGTACATTATTAAGCGTTATATTTTAGGATTGTTTCTTCAGATGCTGATTGTGACGACATTGACAATTGTAGTTTTGTCTTTACTTGGCGTAAAGTACGCGGTCTTGCTCGGTTTGATTACAGGTATTTTTAACCTGGTACCGTATATTGGAATTTTCTCTTCTTTACTGATCAGTGTGCTGATTACTTTTGCAACTGCTGGTGCGGCCAAAGTTTTGTTCGTTCTTATAGCTTATGTAGCTATACATGCACTGGATGGCAATATTCTGATGCCACTGGTGGTAGGCTCGAAAGTGAAAATCAATGCTTTATTTGCTTTTATAGGGATCGTTGTCGGCGAAATGCTCTGGGGAATCTCAGGAATGTTCTTATGTATCCCTTACCTGGCTATATTGAAAATCATATTTGACCGTGTGGATGAGTTAAAGCCATGGGGAATTCTACTCGGTGAGCAGGAAAAACCAGAACGAAAACGAAAGGTATACCGCATAACCAAGAAAATAAAGCTGGAAGAACCTGAGTAACAGGATTACAATATTTTTTAATAACAAACCCATTCTTTTAAATAGAATGGGTTTGTTATTTTAGCGCTTTACATTAAATAAAAATCCCATGCCAAACCACATTCCTCCTATCACCGCAGCCGATCCTTCTACTGCATTCCAAAGGCTGTTAACTGTACTTGATACCTTAAGAACGGAATGTCCGTGGGACAGAAAGCAAACGATGGAGACCTTACGTCACCTGACCATAGAAGAAACTTATGAGTTATCCGATGCGATTCTGGATGGGGATTTAACTGAGGTTAAAAAAGAATTGGGAGATGTGATGATGCACCTTGTTTTTTACGCGAAGATCGCCTCAGAAACTAATGATTTCACAATCGTAGATGTGCTGAACAGTGTTTGTGATAAACTGGTCAATCGCCATCCTCATATTTATGGCGATGCGGAGGTACAGGATGAAAATGATGTCAAACGTAATTGGGAGCAGATTAAGTTAAAGGAAGGCAACAAATCTGTATTGGGTGGTGTGCCTGCTTCTCTTCCGGCTTTGGTAAAGGCTAGCAGAATTCAGGAAAAAGCAAGAGGGATCGGCTTTGACTGGGAAAATAAGACTCAGGTTTGGGAAAAGGTAGAAGAGGAGCTTCAAGAGTTTAAAAATGAGTATAATGTCGTTGATAATGAGGCAATAGATATTGAAAAAGCAGAATCAGAATTTGGAGATCTTATTTTCTCACTGGTCAATTATGCAAGATTTATCGGGATCAATCCTGAGAATGCTTTGGAAAAAACTAACAGGAAATTCATCAAGCGTTTCCAATATATAGAAAGTAAGGCAAAAGATAATGGCCAGGCTTTGCAGGATATGACTTTAGCAGAAATGGATGTGTACTGGAATGAGGCGAAGAAATTATAATTGATTTAAGAATTAGAAAAAGTTGCTGCTATTACACTAAAAATTACCACTATTACATGAAAGGGAATTAAGTTTGCTTAAAAGAAATAATAATAATTATTTTTCAAGCTTACTTATATGTTCCAAACCACAAAGTATATAGATCCACTGGTAGATTTTGCTTTTAAAAAGATCTTTGGAAGTGATTCTAATAAAGATTTATTGATAGATTTTCTGAATGAAGTCTTTAATGGCCGAAAGCATATTGTAGATTTAATTTACAATAAGAATGAACATCCCGGGGAACTCAAAAAAGACGGTGGGGTCATCTTTGACTTACTTTGCACCGGGGATCACAATGATCATTTTATTATTGAGATACAGCGGGGCAAGCAGCAGAATTTTAAACAGCGTGCGCTATTTTATACCAGCCGCTTAATTAGCGACCAGGCCCCTAAAGGCAAGAGAAGTTCGTGGGGATATAAGTTAACCGAGGTGTTTTTGATTGCTTTACTGGAGGATACCATCGCCAGTGATTTCTCAAAAGAACAATATTTTCACGAAATAAACCTATGTGACAGAAATACAGGAAAAGTATTTTATGAAAAACCAGGCTATATTTATATAGAATTACATAAGTTTGTAAAGACAGCTGATGAATTAGAGACTGGTCTTGATAAATGGCTGTTTGCACTCAAAAATATGGGCAGCATGGATAAAATACCAGCTGGTTACGCCACACCGGTATTTGAAAAACTATTTAATATTGCTCAATACACCAATCTAACAAAGGAGGAAAAAATGTTGTGGGATAACAATTTAAAGCGGAAATGGGATAATCAAAACGTACTGGATTACGCCCTTAACGAAGCCAGAGAGCTGGGGCACCAATTGGGGCATCAAGAAGGTCACCAAGCAGGTATCGAACAAGGCATCAAAGAGAATGTTCGAAAAACTGTTATTAAAATGAAAGAAAAGGGATTGTCTTTTCAGCAGATCGCCGAAATTACTGATTTACAAATCAGCGAAATCGAAGACTTGTAGCCCTTCACTGAAATTATTATAAAAACAAAGGGGCATGTTCGTGAAAACAAGCCCCTTTGTTTTTATTAGGCTAAGAATGTTTTTTCTTCATAGTCATCTTGGCCTTCTGGCCAATACCATAATTATAATTTTTTGAATTGCTTTCTTTTTTCTCATGGTAAGCTCCGCCACCAGCAGGTTCTTCAGCTTTAACTTTGACCACCCGGTTTTTATCAAAACCTTTTGTTCTTAATGTTTTCTCTACAAATAGCTCTTCCGGCAGCTCCATCAATTCAAGTTTCCGGCCAATTGATTGCTCAATCTTTTTCACTTGAACAAGCTCCATATCAGTAGCAAAAGTAATCGCGACTACTTCTTCAGGATTCTCGTTGTTTTTAATAATACGGCTCAGGAAAGTTTCCTTTTCTTCAGGTACATCAAAATGGAAGATAAAAGGAATACCATCCAGATTCAACGGGCCTTCACCCTGATTGGCTACCACCAATACTCTAGCTTCTTCACTCTGTTTGAAATCTTCAAAATCATCAAAACCATTTTCATCAAAATGTAACGGTCTGAACATAGAAAACTCCATTTCTTTAGGGCTTGCGATACTGATAGCTACTTTTTGTGCAGTAAGCCTTGAATTTACAAAAACTACCACTTTATTGAATACTTCATCATCACGTAATAAATGACGCAGCAGATTTACTTTAGTCTTATAATTCGGAACCTGGTAAAGAACCTGTGTAACAGTTTCAGTTTTTGCATCCCCAAAATCCTCTACTTCAATTACCGTAGGGAAATTCAGGAACTGATCTGTCATTTTAGTTAATTTTTCATGAATAACCTCTGTGAAAACTAAATGCTGACATTTACCAGCACTTCTGGCCAATTCACAAACAGGCAATTGCATTCCCTGTTGTACAATTAATGCAGCATCATCCACAATAAAAGTCTGAAGTTTACTTAGGTTCAAACCCAGTTTCAAATAGATGGCTCTTGCTCTGGTTGGTGTAGCGACAACAATATCGATACCCAAAACCAATTCATTAACTTCAGCTTCTACCCCACCAGTACCATAAAGACCAACAATATTCAGATCTCTGTTCTTACTTAATGAAATAAACTGATCAATTACAGCAATTGCACGATCCTTGTCAGCCACCAGGATTAACACTTTTGGCGCATCATCTTTCGTATACTTCAAACGCATTAAAACGCCCAGGATATAGGCTGTTGTTTTACCTGATCCCTCCGGACCTACAGCAAGTATATCCTGTCCACCCAGAATTCTAGACATAGTTTTCGCCTGGATTTCTTTGGGGGTTAAGTACCCTGCATCAGTCATTGCTGTAATCAGGGGCTTACTTAGTTTTAATTTATCTAACGACACAGTATTTCAGTTAAAATTGATATTTCGCCAAATTTACGGAAATAAGCACAATATCCGGTATAATCTGTGCGAAACCGTAAAATATCGGATTTAAAATCCTATTGTATCAATATTTTGATACGATTAAAGCCGATCAGGCAACTGGATTTTGTAGTTTTACCAGATTAACAAATTCCCATCAATATGAAGAAAACATTACTGACCTTATTTTTATTTACTGCTGCCACAAGCGTATTTGCACAAGATGCGGTCAACTACCAACTGCCACCTAAAGCAATTGCCGATCTTTTATTAGCCAGCCCTACACCTACAGTGAGCCTTGATAGCAAAGCAGAATGGATGCTGCTCAGCACGAGAAACTCTTATCCTTCTGTGGAAGAATTAGCAATGCCTGAATTCCGCATCGCAGGATTACGCATCAACCCTAATAATTTCTCTCCAAGCAGACAGACATTTATTAACGACTTTACACTGAAAAATATTAAAACAGGAAAAATCGCTAAAATTACTGGCCTTCCTGCTTTACTGGCCGCAGCTAATACCGCATGGAATCCTTCACAAAATAAAATCTCTTTTACACAGACCACTCAAAAAGGTGTTGATTTATATATTATAGATATCGCAACCTTAAAAGCGGTTAAAATTAACCAACAACCTTTAAATGTAACTTTGGGTGGTGGAATTACCTGGGTAGATGACCAGACCATTTTATACAGAATAGCTACAAAACCAGCCAGTGCAATCCCGGTTAAACCATTAATGCCTAAGGGACCTTCTATACAACAGAATATTGGTAAAGCTGCGCCAAACCCAACCTACCAGGATTTAATTAAAACCCCATTTGATGAGCAATTATTCGAGTTCTTTGCCACCTCACAATTAGTTCAATATAAAAACGGTACACAAACCTTAATCGGGCAGCCGGCAATGTATGCTGACGTCAATGTTTCTCCAGACAAAAAATATCTTTTGCAGGAAACAGTCAGTAAACCTTTCTCTTACCTGGTTCCTGCTTATGGTTTTCCCAGGACTGTTAAAATTACGGATCTGTCTGGTAAATCGATTAAAGTTCTGGCCGAATTACCTTCTAAAGAAAGTACACCATCCGGAAATGACAATACACAGAATGTTCCCCGCGGTTATGAGTGGAGAGCTGATCAGGCAGCAACGATTACATGGGCACAACCACTGGACAGCGGACTGATCAAAAAACAAGTACCATTTCATGATGCAATCTATGCTTTAAGCGCACCATTCTCTGGTGAAGCTAAAGAGCTTTTTAAAACAGTTACCCGTTACCGTGAAACCATCTGGGGGAATGAAACTCTTGCCCTGGTTAAAGAAGAACTTCGTGGTAAACAAACCATCAAATTAAGTCGCTATAATCCAACTAAAGGAACAATAGAGACTTTGTATGAATTAAATGAGACTGATAATTACAATAACCCAGGTAGCCCGGTTACAGAAAAAAATGCTTTTGGCCGTCAGGTTGTACAGACTGTAGATAACGGAACAAAGTTATTAATGAACAATATTACAGGCTCTTCTCCAAAAGGTGATTTACCTTTCCTGGCGAAATTTGATCTGGCTTCTAAAAAGAACGAGATTATCTGGCGTAGTGCAGAAGGTTTTTACGAATATGTTGTAGATGTATTGGATGCTAACAAGTTAGTGTTGCTAACCAGAAAAGAGTCACAAAAAGATGTACCAAACTATTATATTAAAAACCTGGTACTAAGAATGGCCGACAGACCAGTAACTGATTTCACTAATCCATACCCAGGTCTGGAAGGAACTACTAAAGAAAAAATCACTTACAAACGTGCTGATGGAATAGATCTTACAGGTAATTTATATTTACCAAAAGGTTATGACAAAGCTAAAGATGGCCCATTGCCTACATTGATCTGGGCTTATCCACGTGAGTTTAACTCTGCGGCTGATGCAGCGCAAATCAGAGGTTCTAAAGATCGGTTTACCATGTTAAGCTGGGGTTCCCCGATTTACTGGGTTACACAAGGATATGCAGTGCTTGACAATGCAGAAATGCCAATTGTAGCGAAGGAAGGGAAAAAACCAAATGATACTTTCGTTGACCAGTTAAAACTAAATGCAGAAGCTGCAATCAATAAACTTGCCGATCTTGGCGTTGGAGATAGAAACAGAATGGCAGTAGGCGGACATAGTTATGGTGCATTCATGACTGCAAATTTACTGGCACATACTAACCTGTTTAAAGCTGGTATTGCACGCAGTGGCGCTTATAACAGAACACTGACTCCTTTTGGATTCCAGAATGAAGACCGTACTTATTGGGAAGTTCCACAACTCTATTATGAAATGAGCCCTTTCAGTTATGCGGACAAGATTAAAACCCCGCTTTTATTGATTCATGGAGATTCTGACGATAATACAGGTACTTTCCCGATTAACAGTGAGCGTTTGTTTAATGCGATCAAAGGTCATGGTGGAACAACAAGGTTGGTCTTCTTACCTTATGAAGCCCATGGTTACCGTGGTAAAGAAAACATCTTACACTGCCTGTGGGAGATGAATTCATGGTTAGATAAATATGTGAAAAACGCAAAATAAAAAACTAAATATTGAACATAAAAAAGGTTGCATCTTCATAGATTGCAACCTTTTTTATGTTCAATATAAACGTTATTTAAAACGTATCGCTTTTAGCGGAGAGATTCTGCTTACCAGTAAAGATGGCAGGATCAATACTATAAAACAAATTACAATGGTGGCCAGATTAAGAATCAGCACATCAATAAAATGAAACTCAATAGGCACATATGATAAGTAATAAGACCCTTGATTCAGCCTGAATATATGCGTATACTGTTGTAGAAACCCTAAACCCAGCCCCAGGATATTCCCTAATAACAAACCTATTCCAACCAGATAAAGGGCATTGTATAAAAACACCTTCATTACACTGAAGTCCGTCATCCCAAAAGCTTTTAACATTCCAATCATATTAGTTCTTTCCAGGATCATAATCAGCAAAGCGGTAATCATATTAATTACCCCCACAATCATCATTAAAACAAGCAATACCCTGGTATTCACGTCCAGAAGGGATAACCACGTGAAGATATTCGGAAAATATTCCTTAACAGATTCTGATTTAAGGTTAATCTCCATGGACGAATAAATCTTGTCGGAGGCTGCCTGCAAACGGGAGAAGTTTTTGAGTTTGATTTCAATCGCTCCAATTTCATTGGGCTGCCAGTTATTTAAGCGCCTGATGATGTTAATATCTCCAAGTACAAAACTTTTATCAATTTCCTCTACCCCGATATCGTAAATCCCTACAATCTTAAACGGACGTTTGCGGGGAGGATTCTGTACAAAGTACATGACAAAACTATCTCCGGTTTTAAGCTTCAGCCGGTTGGCTGTGAAAGAAGAAATCAGAATTTCTTTAGTCGCTTTTGTACTGTCAGAAAAGTCCATGATCCTGCCACTAACTAAATGTTTCTTGATATAATCCCAGTTAAAATTACGTTCTACTCCTTTAAAGTTAATCCCCTCTACTTCATCATTTGCAGAAATGATAGCTGGTTTTGTAGCATAGGACTGAAAATAAGCGATATCCTTATTTTCTTTCAGGTCAGCTAAAGTTTTGGCTGTAGGAACAAAAGGTGTGAGTTCAAAGGAATTATTTAAATCGAGTTTAAAAATCCTGACATCGCCAACAAATCCTCTTACTTTTTCCTGTATCTCTGTTTTAAAACCTTTGATAATGGCCACCGACAACATCATGACCGCAAGACTCAGCATCACCCCCGCAATAGCAATACGGACGATCAGTTTAGAAAATGTGCGTTCTGATTTAATGGCAATTCGCCTGGCTATGAAATATTCTGTATTCAAAATTTTTAATAAACTGTAACTTAGAGCCTGGTTAAATAAAAACAGACAATAGCAAAAATGGTTATTTGATTTTGAATTCAACCATAATAAGTAAAAAAAGGTCTTATGAAACTATCTTCCTCAATAATACTCCCGGTTTGCCTGGCTATGTTTAGCCTGCAAGCCTGTGCTAACTCTAAAATTAATGATAGCGATAGTTCCGGCCTGAAACCAGCAGTACAGAAAATTACGAACTATAAAATTCTGACCGGAGCGGCTCAAACAGAGAAATATCTGCCACTGCTTCAAGGAAAACGGGTTGGAATGGTTGTCAATCCAACTTCTGTGATTAATGAAACCACGTCTGTAGACAGCCTTTTAAAACGCGGTGTAAATATTGTCAAAATCTTCGGTCCTGAGCATGGTTTCAGAGGGGATGCCAGCGCGGGAATCAAAGTAGACGATGCAATCGATCAGAAAACAGGAATCAAAGCAGTTTCCTTATATGGTAAACACGAAATTCCTACCCCGGCAGATTTAGCTGATGTTGACATCATGGTTTTTGACATTCAGGATGTAGGCGTACGTTTCTACACTTATATCAATACCCTGCAATATGTGATGCAGGCTTGCGCAGAAAACAAAAAAGAACTGATCATTCTGGACAGACCAAATCCTAACGGATTTTATATAGACGGCCCAATTCTGGATTCCAGACTGGTATCGGGCATTGGGCTGAAACCAATTCCAATTGTCCACGGGCTGACCGTTGGAGAATATGCACAAATGCTAAATGGAGAAGGCTGGCTGAAAAATAAAGTGGAATGCAAGATCACGATTATTAAGGTAGCGGACTATACCCACGATATGCCTTATGACTTGCCTGTTAAGCCATCTCCAAATCTAAATACACAGCAATCTATTTTACTTTACCCCACACTGTGCCTGTTTGAAGGAACTTATTTAAGTCAGGGGCGCGGAACTCAGTTTCCATTTACTGTTTTGGGCGCTCCCGCACTGAAAGGAAAATATAGCTTTTCTTTCACACCTAAAAGTATCAAAGGAATGGCAGAAACCCCTTTGCATCAAAATCAGGAATGTTATGGTTTAGACCTGAGAAATTATAATATTTCAAACCTTAGGAAAGATAAGGTGTTAAACCTTAAGTGGCTTATTGAATTGTACCAGGCTTATCCAGATAAAGCAGATTTTTTCAACTTCAAGCTCAGCAAGCAAATGAATAATTTTGATAAGCTTGCTGGAGTTTATAGCTTAAAAGAGCAAATTATTGCAGGCAAATCTGAAAAAGAAATCAGGGCAAGCTGGGAACCAGGATTAAGTCAGTATAAAAAGATGCGCAAGAAATACTTGTTGTATCCTTAACCTTAAACTGATCAGTGATGAACAAGGACCCTAAAAGAAAAAATGAAAAACCAAGCAGCAACTTTCAAGAACCTATTCCTGAGGTTGATGAAGGAAATAAAGCCGTAAAAAAACCAGAGGATGAAGATTATAATAAAGATGAACCTCAGTTTAAGAATCCCGCAAAAAAGAGAGAACGGGAGGAACAGCCCGTTGAATCTATAAAAAAAGCACCTGAAAAAGATGCATAAAGAAATCTCTTCCCAAATTGGGAGGAGGTTTTATCTTTATTCCGGCATATCAAAAGATTTATACGGCTGAAAGCCTTTCTTTCTCAAACAAATCCAATACTTCATCCCAATTCATTACCCGGGTATGGTGTAACTGATTTACATTATGCGATCCGTTAAACATAATTGGCTTTCCTTTACAAAAGTCAAGGTTTTTACAATGATCATCAATCAGGTAGTCGGTATCGATAATACTCTTATCGCCACATAAAACAATGTTTGTCCAGCTGATAAAAGGAAAATATTCATTTAACCATTCTAGCTTTTCTGATAAACATTGTGGAAATTCTGTTGCAGCAGATACGATGAAAACCTCATAATCTTCCATTAATGTTTTTACCGCTTCAATTGCACCCGGCATTACAGGAATTGTCCTGAAAAAGCCTGGTGTATAAACATACCTTCTGATTGCAGTCTTGTCAGGAAATCCATCAGGCTCCGGCACACCCAGTCTCTCTTCTCTTGGTACCCGTATTCCGTGTTCTTTTTCATACCAATCCATAAACTGTGCTTCTGTATCGGCAATTACTCCATCCATATCAATGGCTATTGTTTTTCTATCTCTATTCATAGTTCGTAATATATTGCAACAAATATAGCGATAAGTTGCAATATATTGCAATAATACAATAGTTTTTATTTGTATATTTGCAACTAAGATGATTAAGGCCGAAAGATTACAACTGATTATTGAGCATATTCGTAAAGAACGAAAAGTACTTTTAGGAGATTTAAGCACCCTATTAGAGGTTTCTGAAGACACCGTGAGACGTGATATTAAAGAATTATCAGATCAGGGATTGTTAAAAGCAGTGCGTGGCGGAGCTATTTCCCGTTCCCCTATCCCGCAGCATTTTCGGGAAAGAGAACATTATGATGTGTCACATAAAGAAATCATCGCGCAAAAAGCAATTAAGCTGATTAAAAACGGCCAGGTCGTTTTATTCGACTCAGGGACTTCTGTACTTGCCATTGCAACACATTTACCCAGAGATCTGCAAATTACAGTAATTACGAACAGCTTCCCGGTAGCTACTGTACTGGAAGATCACCCTTTTATTGAAGTTATTTTTCTAGGTGGCAGATTAAATAAATCATCTTTTTCAACAACAGGTTTTGAAGTCATACAAACCATCCGGGGTATCCGTCCGGACATCTGTTTTCTTGGAATATGCAGTATTGATCTGATTTCCGGGGTTACGGGGATTAGCTATGAAGACTGCCAGATTAAAAAAGCAATGGTCGAAACCTCTAAACAAGTGATCGCGATTGCTACATTTGAAAAGCTTGATACCACAGAACCCTATTATATCACCAGTACCAGTGACCTTGACATCATTATTACAGATACAGATCCTCAGCATGAAAACCTGAAGAGTTATCGTGACCTGGGCATCAGATTAGAATAAAATTCAGCTATAATTTCTTTTGTACTGCTTTAAGAAACTTCATCAGGACTTTTTCATCATTTTCCATCGCCTGGATAGTATCGGGTTTAGTGGTATGTATTTTCTTCATATACTTTAACAATTGATCCTGTTCAAAAGCTTCGATCAGCAGTGGATATACATAGGAACTTTTGCAGACAGCAGGCGTATTTCCTAACTTACTGGCCACACATTTCATAACTTCGGTAACAATCTTTTTCTTAGGCCGTTCTTCTTCCACATTGCCTGTACAAATAGCCAGTTGTCTTAAGGCTTCCAGTGTACCACCCCAGGTACGGAAATCTTTAGCCGTAAAATCACTCCCTGTAATTTCTTTGATATAATTATTAATCATTCCTGAATCTATCGCCCTGCGTTCTGAATCGGCTGTATAATATTGAAACAAGTCTTGTCCGGGAATCTCCATACAGCTTTTGACCATTTTGGCGAGGTTCTTATCATTGAGCGCAACTTCTTGCTTTACCCCCTTTTTACCCACAAATTTTAACTGGAGTACATTCCCATTTATTTTAGCATGTTTGTTTCTCAAAGTAGATAAACCATAACTACCATAAAGCTGCGCATAAGCCTCATTACCAACGCGAATGAGCGTCTTTTGCATCAGTTGTACACAAATAGCCAAAACCTTTTTTTCATCATACACAGGCCTTTTCAGGTCTTTCGCAATTCTTTTTCTGGCTTGCGGTAAAGCTTTCCCAAATTCCAGTAACCGGTAATATTTAAGATCAGATCTCCGGGAAGTCCATTTGGTATGGTAACGGTATTGTTTTCTTTTTGCTGCATCCAGCCCCGTTGCCTGCAAATAAGCATTCTTTTTTGCGGCAATCCAGACCTCAGTCCATGCAGGTGGTAATACCAGTGCTTTAATCCTTTCCAGCTGCGCCTCCTCTTTTACCCGCTGACCATTATGATCTTCGTAATAAAACTTTCCAGGTTTTCCTTTACGGTAAAGACCAGGCATACTGTCAGTAACGTATACCAAACCAATTTCTTTAATTTCTTCTGAAGTCTGAACCATATAGATTAAACAAAATATGCGTTAAATTTTTAGTTATTTTGCTAAAGAAAGACAGGATGCTTAACCATCATGGCCTTACAATAATTTGATAACAAATAAACCAAACAAACACATATGAAAATAGTTTTCATGGGAACGCCAGATTTTGCCGTTGCTTCTTTAAATGCATTAGCTGAGGCCGGATTTGACATCATAGGAGTCGTTACCGCAGCGGACAAACCAGCAGGGAGAGGTCAGAAATTACAGGAAAGCGCTGTTAAAAAATATGCTGTAGAAAAAGGTTTAAATGTATTGCAACCGTTGAAATTAAAAGATCCCGATTTCATCGCAGAGCTGAAAGCCTTAAATGCAGATTTGCATGTGGTGGTGGCTTTCCGTATGTTACCGGAAGTAGTATGGAATATGCCTGCTAAAGGAACAATTAATTTGCATGGCTCTCTTTTACCACAATATCGCGGCGCAGCGCCAATCAATCATGCAATCATCAATGGAGAAAAAGAGAGCGGAGTCACTACTTTCTTTTTGAAACATGAAATCGATACCGGGGATGTAATTTTCTCAGAGACAGTGCCAATTGCTGAAGACGATACAGCTGGCGATCTTCATGATCACCTCATGGATGCTGGTGCTGGTTTATTAGTTAAAACAGTAAAAGCAATTGAAGCCAATGACTATAAAGAACAACCTCAGATTTTTTCTGCTGAGCTAAAACATGCCCCTAAAATCTTCAAAGAATTCTGCAAAGTGGACTGGAACAATTCTGTAAAAACAATTTATAACCTGATCAGGGGGCTTAGTCCATATCCTACAGCGTTTGCAGAATTAAATGAAAAAACAATCAAGATTTTTAAAGCAGGGTTTGAAGAAACAATTCCTTCAGTAAGCCCGGGTATGTTTATAACCGACGGTAAAAACTATTTAAAATTTGCTGCTCAGGATGGTTATATCTCTTTATTGGATGTACAGTATGAAGGTAAAAAAAGAATGATGGTTGATGAATTTTTAAGAGGAATGCGTTTATAGCTAAATAGCTATAACGCATTGAGTAAAGAACTTAAAGACTTGGTTATCTCATTAAAATATCGTTTTTTACCATAGCCCATCACCCATCGGATACCGGATGTAGCATTGGTAATAAACACCTCGTCTGCCTCATTTAAAACTTCGGGATTAATTTGTGCTTCTATCACAGGGATCTGGTTGGTTTTAGCCACTTTCATGACTACATTACGCATTACCCCGGCAATACATCCTTCGGAAAGTGCTGGAGTATAAATCTGCTTATCGTAAATCACAAAAACATTAGAACTGATACTTTCACAAAGAAAGCCGTGTTGATTTAAGATAAAAGCTTCATCCAACCGGTTTTGTTGTTTATATAAGCCCGCCATCACATAAAGTAACGAGTTACTGGTCTTATAAGTGGAAAGTTTATTAATCGGTTTAGTGATCTCATCATAAACATTGATAATCAGCCCTTTTTTATTCAGTTCATAACCTCCTGTAGCAAGCGGACCTGCTTCCAGTACATAACCCGATTTGTTACTATCTGGCGTATATAGTCCATCGCCTTCCCGGTAAACAGATAAACGGAACCTCACATTATCTTTTAGTTTATTGCGCTTACAAAGTTCAGCGGTTTTCTGTTTCAGGAAATAATCATCAAACAGAATCCCGCCTTCCATTTTAAGTGCATTCATCCCCGCCTGCAAACGATCAGCATGCAATTCGGCGAACTTCAGTTTACCACCAGACATCCGCATAGATTCAAACAGCCCGTCGCCATACCTGAAGCCTCTGTTTTTGGCTGTCAGGATAGTTTGGTCTATCGCAATGAATTGATCGTTATGTAAAATATATTCTTGTTGCATTAAATTCTTATGGCTGTGCGATGTAGTTTCTCCATTTGTTAAGTACAGAATCAAAGTCCGGAGGTAATGGGGCTTCAAATTCCATATATTCCTTGGTAGTCGGGTGTATAAAGCCTAAAGTCTGCGCATGTAAAGCTTGTCGCGGTAACATCTCAAAGCAATTGGCTACATATTGTTTATACTTTGTAAACGTTGTTCCTTTAAGGATCTTATCTCCGCCGTAATTCGCATCGTTAAATAATGGGTGACCAATATGCTGCATGTGAGCTCTGATCTGGTGTGTACGACCTGTTTCAAGCTGACAGCTAATTAAAGTTACATAGCCTAAACGTTCTAAAACAGTATAGTGCGTAACTGACCATTTTCCTTTGTCTTCTTCGTCATAAACGTCCATAACAATCCTGTTTTTGGCACTACGGCCAATATAACCGGAAACTGTACCATTTTCTTTAATATCACCCCAGGCCAATGCCAGGTATTTTCTGGTGATACTATGGTCAAAAAACTGTTTGGCCAGTTTGGTCATCGTAATTTCGTTCTTACTGATAATCAGCAGTCCCGAAGTATCTTTATCAATACGGTGTACCAATCCTGGTCTGCCTTCATTACCTGGTAATTGTGGTAAGGATTCAAAGTGGAAAGCAAGCGCATTAACCAGTGTTCCTGTATAATTGTTAAACCCGGGGTGTACAACCATTCCTGCAACCTTGTTCACAATCAGTAAATCATCATCTTCATAAACGATATCCAATGGGATATCTTCCGGATAAACTTCAGTATCTCTTGGCGGATGGGGAAACACGATCGAAATCTCATCAGCTGGTTTAACTTTATAGCTAGCTTTTATAGTGGCTTTATTCACCAGTACATTCCCTGCTTCAATCGCATTTTGTATGCGATTTCTTGAAGCATTCTCCATACGGTGCATCAAAAATTTATCTATTCGCAATAAGGACTGCCCTTTGTCTACAACAATATTAAAATGTTCGTATAAATCCTGCTCTTCTAATTCCAGTCCGTTGTTATTGTTTTCCATTATTTATTTTATCAAATGTTATGGACAAATACACAGCCTGACACTCTTTAGGAGAGCAGACCCTATAATAATTCCATTTTACAAAACTAATCTTTAAGTTGTAGAAAAGTTGAAATTTAGCCGATAAAATTGTTTATAGTTTAATTTTAAGCTAAACGCGTTAAATTTGTTCATGTTTACAGATTTACACAGCCCTTTACAGCAGTTAAAACATTCGTATTTATCTGGGTTATGGGTCAAACGGGATGATTTAATTGACCCTTATATTTCGGGGAATAAGTGGCGTAAACTGAAATATATTTTACAGGATGTGATAGTCAAAAGAAAAACACACCTGGTCACTTTTGGCGGCGCTTATTCGAATCACCTGGTGGCTACTGCTTCCGCAGCTGCGAGATCAGGATTAAAAGCTACAGCTTTTGTGAGGGGTGAAAAGGTAAACAATGAGATGCTCGTGCTTTGTTCTTTATATGGAATGGAGCTGATTTTTATCGACAGGGGGGCTTATAAGGAGAAACATGCCTGTTATGCGGAATATTCGGCGAAGCACGCTGACACTTATTTTATTGATGAGGGTGGTGCTTGTGCTGAGGCAGTGCTGGGTTGTGCTGAAATTATTGCTGAGCTTCCGCAAGATACAGCTCATCTTTTTTGTGCAGCTGGAACTGGTACAACGGCGGCAGGCTTATTACAAGGCATTCAAAAAGCGGGTTTAAAAACGAAACTCCATGTGATCCCTGTCCTAAAGGGTGGTGAGTTTATCAGGGAAGAAATGAGCGGATATGTATCTGCGGACGATCCACGATTGATTTTACATACGGATTATCATTTTGGTGGTTATGCGAAAACTACCCCCGGTTTGCTGGACTTTATTAAAGGTTTTACGGCTAAACATGGAATGTTGATCGACCCTGTTTACACGGCCAAAATGTTTTTCTCGATTAACGATTTAGCATGTAAGGGTTATTTTACGAAGGAGGAAAAAATTGTGGCTTTGCATACTGGCGGATTATTGGGGATCATGGGAATGAAAGATAAATTAAAAGACTAAATCTGCCTTTGGTAACACGAATCTGTCTGAGAGGTGTCATGAAAATTATTAACATTTGTGACGTTAAAAATATTTTTCTCTCAAAATCATACTTTAAACAGTTTAAACCTTGTTTTTGGTTTTTTAGGCAAAATATGCCCCAAACTTGTTATTCAGGGGCATTTTACTAAATTTGGATAAACCAAAATATAAGAATTATGTACCAACTTACTGTAGCTCCTGATCAGGTCAATGAGATTTTAAGTCAGCACGTTTTAGCTGACGGATTTGATTTAACCTATGACATGGGACAAAGCCAGGGAGCATACATTTACGACTCAAAGTACAAGCGGACATTACTGGATTTCTTTACTTGTTTCGCATCTGTTCCCCTTGGATATAATCATCCAAAAATGGTTAATGATGCTGTTTTTACACAAAATCTGTTGCAGGCGGCAATGGCAAACCCTTCAAATTCTGATGTGTATACGCAGCAGTATGCAGAATTTGTAAAAACTTTTGGCGCGATTGGTATCCCTTCTTATCTTCCTCATGCTTTTTTTATTGCAGGTGGCGGATTAGCTATTGAAAATGCGATTAAGGTTGCAATGGACTGGAAGGTTCAGAAAAATTTTGCGAAGGGTCACAAAGAAGAAAAAGGATTTAAAGTACTCCATTTCGAAAAGGCCTTCCATGGCAGAACTGGTTATACTTTAAGTTTAACAAATACATCACCAGACAAGACTAAATGGTTCGCCAAGTTTGACTGGCCAAGGGTTTCTATTCCTACGGTAAAGTTCCCGCTGGAGCATGATAATTTAGCAACGGCAATCAGCACGGAAGAGCTTTCTATTGCCCAGGTGAAACAGGCTTTTGCCGATTATAAGGATGAGATCTGTGCGATTATTATTGAGCCAATCCAGTCTGAGGGTGGTGATAATCATTTACGTGAAGAGTTTTTAGTTCAACTCCGCGGCATTGCTGATGAGAATGATGCTTTCCTGATTTATGATGAGGTACAAACTGGTGTCGGGTTAACGGGCAAGTTCTGGTGCCATCAGCATTATAGTGAAAAAGCACGTCCTGATATTCTTGCTTTTGGTAAGAAAATGCAGGTTTGCGGAATATTAGTGGGGAATAAGGTGGATGAGATAGAGAATAATGTTTTCCGCGTTCCTTCAAGGATTAATTCTACCTGGGGTGGTAACCTTGTTGATATGGTGAGAGCAACAAAGATTCTTCAGATTATTGAGGAAGATCAATTGTGCGATCACGCGGCCAGTGTTGGTGGATATTTGAAGGAGAACCTGAAAGGGTTAGCTCAGAAGTATGATAAGATTAGTAATGTTAGAGGCAAGGGCTTGCTTTGTGCTTTTGATTTCCCGAATGGTGAGATGCGTAATGCGTTTATTCAGAAGGGTCTGGAGCATAATGTAATGTTCCTGGGTTGTGGGCCGCAAACGGTTCGTTTCCGCCCTGCATTGATTATGGAGAAGAGTCATATTGATCTGGGTTTAGAGGTTATGCATAAGGTATTAGTTGATTTATAGGATAGAATGCGCAATACAAAGATTAATATTTTCCTGGGGGTTCTTGTAGTGGTTTTAGTGGGCTGGATGTTGAAGGGCACGTTTTTTCAACCTGGTGCGGGCGATCTTAAGGCTGGTTTCAAGGAGGTTGCCCAGTATAGAAATGAGAATAATACGGGACCGGTTCAGTATGTTTTCGCGGTTACGGTGAAGGATACGATCTGGTCGGAAATGGAAACTTATGGGAATTATAAGCCGCATCATAAGGGTGGGAATACAAAGGTTTATTATTTTTTGGAAGGTAGTAAGGTACCGACGGAGTTAGGGGCTGGAAAGGTGAATTTTGATAGTTCGTTCGATAGGAGTTGTGTGGGGTTGTACGAGAAAAGCGCCATGGGGAACACGAGTATTACCAAACGGCCATTTAACTAGGATCTGAGGGGTTTTCCAGGAAAGATAGAAACAAAAACCACCCTGCTATATTTCTGACGGATTTAACCGCGAAAAGCGATTAAACATGTCAGAAATATAGCAGGGTGGTTTTTGTTTTTCTAATAGTTTTCCCTTCCTGGAAATCCGCTTAGATGTTAGAGAAATGGATGGATTTGGGTTGTTTCGTGTTTGGTTGAGAAAAAAAACAGGAGGAGCTTAAAAGAAAAAAATATACAGCAACCGGACAGAAGAAACTGATAGAAGAAATAATTGGAACTCCCTCCGATAGAAGGGGCCTAAAGGAGAAAAATTTTGATGAACCCTACGGGTCCATGGGTTCATCAAAATCTATTTGTAAGGATTTGATATTCGGATAAAATTCAAGGTCGTTGTCTGATAAACGTTTTCCGGCTTTGTAGGGTTCATACCCTAGTTCTTTGATACAGCGCTGAGGCATGATATCACTGATGTACATACTTTGTGATCTAGTAGTTACAACCAGTGCAGGTTGTTCCATTGGGATGTGGTAACGATAAATGAGTCTTGAAGCGTTACGCAGGTTAGTAGTGGTGTGCCTGGCATGTGGTTCCATCAGGATAGCACTTTCTGGAATTTGTAAGGTTTGCATCAGAAATTTCTTCATTTCGTAAGCTTCACTATATTTTGTTTTATAGGGGTGCACTCTCCCACCGGAAACCATAATGTAGGGTGCTGCTTTCTTTTGGTATTGTTCTGCGGCAAGACGGCAGCGAAGCATCCCTCCTGCGCTGAGTTCGGTATCGTGTTCTTCGGGCCCTTCTCCGGGTACAAGAATCAGGGTATAAGGATAGGCTTTGAAGTTTGTGTTTTTAATGGAAGAAAGAGCGGCTTTGTTTACAGTGCTGGTCATGGGCTCGTAATCGGCAGCATCATTTCTTTCGTTGATTTCCAATGCGGTTAACGCAAATTGCAGGGAGGGTTCAAAGTATAGGGTGTTTTTTGGGGTCAGGCTCAGTTTTGCATTGGTATTGACTAATTCTGGATAGTTTTTGTCTTTTAGGTCAAAACTAATGGAGTCTATGGCCGGGTAATTGGGCTTTTGACCGTTTACGTAGACGTCGATGACATGGTTTATGGCATTGGCATCTTGTTCCCAGGCTTTGGTTAGCATTTCTACGGGCTTAAGATTTTCATAGCTGTTATAACAGCCAGATGGAATGAGGTCGCGGCTAATCAACAGGGCTAATGCATTTCCTGGTTTAAAAAGGGCTTGCAGACGGTTACTTACTGCTGTTATTTCTTCGGGACTGAGTTTGATTGTTGTAGTGAGACATGGGATGTCGCTTGCGCAGTTTTTTAATGCAGCGTTGATGGTGGTTGTCTTGTTTTTTAGCAGTTCGCTGAATATAGGGTCTTTTTGGATCAGTGTCTTTACCGCGGCATCTTTTTGTAATAGGGTCAGCAGGTAATAGTTTTTATACTGAACGGGGTTTGCCGTGTTTTGAAGGATGTATTGATTGGATGGCCCATGGGTTTGATTTTGAGCAATAGCTGTAATTGTGATGAGCCAGCTGCAAAACAGCAGGAAAGAAGCTTTCATAGTTTTTTTTGTTAAAGTTGTTAAAATCGTAGCAGTTATTCTGGTAACTGCTACGATTTTTTTTAGTAGCCGGTGTTCTGCCAGCCGTCTTTTTTATTGACGTTATCAATTTCTACTTGTGGTACTGGATAGATACTTCTGAAGGCTGGAATACCGGGAAAGACAGTGGCCATTTGATTGGTTCTCACAATGTCAAACCAGCGGTCGGCTTCTAAGGCCAGTTCTAATCTTCTTTCTAAATAAAGGGCTGTTCTGAAGGAGCTCTGCGAGGTCAGCGTTGCAGGGGTTTTCGCAGTAATACCTGCATTGGCACGTACCGCATTCAGTGCTGTGAATGCTTCTGCGTTTCCGTAAGCAGTCTCATTTAAGGCTTCTGCATACATTAATAGCACTTCTGCACAACGGAGTACTGGAAAGTCACTGCTGGTTTCGTTATTCACTTGCGGGGTATTAAATTTTCCCGGACGGCCACCTGTACCCGTCACAGCAAGGAGTCCTTTACGGTTATCACCGGCTTCAAACAGGCTTTGTGGCAGGGTAATGATATTGGTGTTGTTGTTATTTCTATAACGGTTATCCTGATTTACAAATTCTTTTACACCACCTGACAGGTATTGAACTGCAAAGATGATGTCTTTACTGGTTTTTAGCGCATTAGGAAAGGTGGTGGTCTGTGGTACGGTTGCTAAGGTAGTTCCGGCATAGATTGCAGCAACTACGGGTTGCAGGGTTGAAGCTGCCATTGTGTAGTTCTTTTGATAAAGATAAACTTTACCTAAAAGGGCTGAAGCAGCGTAACTGGTTGCTCTTCCTCTTTGGGCATCAGACCAGGAGACAGGGAGTTTCCCTGCTGCATCCGTCAGGTCACTCATAATTTGCTGATAAACCTGTGCGGGTGTGGAACGGCTGTTTTCACGGGCTTCTTCTGTTTTTTGAACCTTAGTGATTAATGGGACATTCCCCCAGAGTCTGGTTAAGTTGAAGTAGCTGAGGGCACGGATAAATTTTGCCTGTGCAATGATCTGGTTTTTTGTAGTTTCATTCATCACAATGGCAGGCGCCCTGTCCAGAATGATATTACAACGGTAAATAGCTTTATAATGTCCTTGCCAGCTGCCGGAAAGGATGTTGTTAGCCGAAGTTTCAGCGAATACTTCGATTTGATTCCGCACGCCTGCTCCTGAACCGGGATCGTTGTCAGTGACATTGTCTCCACGGATTTCACCAAGGGTCAACAGATTGTTTCCATAAAGGCTATCAGTTTGTAAAGCATCATAGCAACTGATCAGGCCTCCCTGAAGGCCTTTCTCATCTACATAAAAGGTATTTTCGGTATAGGAATCCTGTGGCTTTAAATCCAGGAATTTCTTGCAGGAAGTGGCTGTCAGCATTAAACCACCAATAAGAATGTATATATAATTTTTCATGGTTCTGATTTTATAAAGTGATGTTGATACCTAAGGATATTGTTTTTGAGGTTGGATAAACGCCGTAGTCTTCGCCGTTTGTCGTCGCGTCAGATCGGTTGGTTACCTCTGGATTGTATCCTGAGTACTTCGTGAAAGTAAAAGGGTTCTGTACCGAAAGATATACTCTGAGCTTGGTTAGGGTCATCTTCTTCACTAAATCAGTTGGGAAAGTATAACCTAAAGCAATGTTGCGGATTCTTAAATAAGATCCGTCTTCAACGTGCCAGGTAGAGGTTGTTCCGTTACTGCCTTTTGCGGCACGGTTAGCTCTTACATCCTGACCGCTTCCTGAATTGCTTTCTGACATCCAGCGATCCAGAGAGCTTACCATGTTATTCATGTTACCTTCTTTGTTCGCAAAATATCTGCGGGAAAGATTCAGAATTTTATTACCGTAAACGCCTTGCATAGAGATATTCAGATCTACGCCTTTATATTCTGCTGAGGTTGCAAAGCCGTATGTGAATTTAGGCAGGTAATTTCCAACAATTTCTCTGTCTTTGGTCAGATCAATCACCCCGTCACCATCTACGTCTTTAAATTTAAAATCACCGGGTTTAGAGGTATTCAGGTCATAATTCCCCTGGGTATCTGTGTAATGCGGGTAAGCATTAACCTCTGCCTGATTTTTGAATACACCCAAAACTACTGGCAGGTAATAAGAACCAATTGGCTCACCAACTCTGGTAATGAAATAGGCATTCGCAACAGATCCAGTCTTGATAATGTCTGCATTACCAGGGCCGAGTTCTACAACTTTATTGATGTTCTTCGAGAAGTTCGCGTTTGCAGTCCACCTCACGCCGCCAAATTGCTGTTGTGTACCTAAATTGACATCGATCCCCTTATTGTTTACTTTACCGATATTTTTCAACTCGGTAGAAAAACCAGTAGAAATAGGGACCGGTACATTCAGTAATAAATTGTTGGTATTACTGTTATAAACATCAACAGATAAAGTCAGCTTGTTCTTGAAAAAAGAAGCATCGAATCCAAGATTCAATTGTGCTGTTTTTTCCCATTTCAAATCATCATTAGGCTGTGCAAATGGAGCTGCACCATTTACAACAGATGGAGTGGCGCCACCAAATACATAACCATAATTAGTCATTGCACCTTGTGATCCGTAATTAGGGATATTAAAATTACCGGTTAAACCGTAACTAGCCCTTAATTTCAAGTCAGAGATTGCTTCAGAGTTTTTAAGGAAGTCTTCCTCTGATAATCTCCATCCAAGGGATGCCGATGGGAAATACCCCCACTTGTTGTTCTTTCCAAATTTAGATGATCCGTCCGCTCTTACTGAACCGGTAAACAAGTATTTTCCTTTGTAGCTATACTGCAATCTTGCGATGCCGGATGCTAAGGCCCATTGGGTACGGGTAGAAGTTCCATTGGTCACCAGACCCGCACTCAGGTATTCGACCTGATCACTGATAAATCCTTTAGAAGCAAAAGCGTAATTTCCACTTAAATCATCTTTCTGATTAGACCAGCCCAATAAAGCATTGATACTATGATCTCCAATTGTCTTATTATAGTTTAAAGTGTGTTCTAATAACCAGTTGGTTTCTTTAATCGTTCTGGAAGAGCCTGTAGCTTCCGATAACGGATTACCGGCAGTATTGGATTGAGGGATTGTAGAAGGCCTGAAAGTATCTTCTGAACTATTGAAGATATCAGCACCTAACTGAAGTTTGTATTTCAGGTCTTTGAATATTTCTGCTTCTATAAATGCGCTTCCTGTCATTCGGTGAGAACTCACATCATCCTTTTGCAGATTAGCTAAAGCAACCGGGTTCCAGGCCTGAGTTTCACCGTTTCCGCTTGCTACGGTATTGTTAGGTAATGTTGTAATAGTTCCCGGACTCCACGAGTTTTGTGCATAGCTATAACTTCCATCTGGATTATATACCGGAAAAATAGGTGAATAATGCAAGGCGGATGCAACGATACCTCCACCATTCGAGTTGTAAGCACCATTGGCATTCACCCTTTTTTCATTGATGACCGATGGATTGAAATTAACACCATATCTTACTTTCCCTTTTTTTCCTTCGAGGTTTAATCTGCCACTATAACGTTTAAAACCACTGTTGATAATGATACCATCCTGATTAAAGTATTCCAGAGAGGCATAATATTTAAGCAGCTCGCTACCACCTGCAGCAGAAATAGAATGATTTTGTATAGGTGCTACTCTAAAAATCTGATCTTGCCAGTCCGTATTGGTTAAGCCTTGCTGCCCTTGCAGATAAGGTAGAATTTCTTGTGGAATTACCGTATTAGTATTGTTCGAAGTATTAAACAAACGAGTGCCATTACTATCATTGATGTTGTAATTAACAGCAGGTGAACCTAAAGCATTGTTTTTTCTGTTAATGGCATCCATCGCATCTGTGTAGGAGTTGTTTCTTGAATCCAGCACCATTTGAGAATATTGATAGGCATCCATCATTTTGATTTTGTGCGATAGTGTTTGCCAGCCGGTATAACTGTTTACATTGATGGTAGAAACTCCATTCTTACCTTGTTTGGTAGTAATCAGCACTACACCGTTAGAACCTCTGGAACCATAAATAGCTGCTGAGGATGCATCTTTCAGTACCTCAATAGAAGCAATGTCATTAGTGTTTAAAGTGTTGATATTGTCATTGGAAATTGGCACGCCGTCAATAACATACAAAGGATTGGAACCTGCGGTGATCGTCCCTACTCCTCTTACTTTAATGGACAATGCTCCTCCTGGTGTGCCAGAGCCTTGTGAAACCTGTACACCTGCCATCTTACCAACCATAGCCTCCGCAGCATTGCTGATAGGCTGATTTTCTATATCAGCAGCTTTAATACTCGCAATTGAGGTGGTCACGTCTTTTGCCTTCTGACTTCCGTACCCGACAATGACCACGTCTGATAAAGCTTTGGAATCAGGGTTTAGCTGAATCAGCAGCGTGGCCTGTTCGCCTGCTTTGAGCAGATAGTTATTAATCGTTTTTGTCGCATAACCAATGTAAGAAGCACTGATAGTGTAAGGAACATTTGCAGACAGCCCGCTGATCAGGAACTTGCCATCTTTATTCACCATGATCCCCTTCTTATCATTGGTTTTCATATTCTGTAAAAGTATGGTGGCGCCAATTAAGGGCTGCCCCATTTCATCTTTTACGATCCCGGTAATATCAGAAGTCTGAGCCCAGGCTTTTACCGAAACTGCGATCAGCAGCAGGCAAAAGAACAGATGTTTAGTAAATTTTCTAAGCATAATCTATGGTTTTTGGTGGTTTGTTTTTTGACAAAAGGATTCCCTTCACGCTTATTTAGCGGGTTATTTAATTAATGATATTGATTTGATTTTACTTGCTGATCAGGTAACCTTTGGTTGTTTTGGTTTGACTTAATTTATTTAGTTCGGTGATTTCTTCCAGTATTGTTACTATAGGTTGAGTTAATTTCAGACTGCCTGTAAATGACATTTCCGCTACGTCAGCCGGATTATAAATGATCTTAACCTGGTAATGCTGCTCCAGACTGGCAAAAACATCATCTAAAGGCGCCTGCGTAAAGTTTAATATGGCCGGGCTGTCTTTTTGCTTACTCAGAGGTAGTTTAGCATCCATAAGCTTTACTTTATTCAGTAAAGTATTATAAACCAACTCATCCCCTGGCTTCAAGATTTCACTGAATGGTTTGATATGATTTGTGGAATCTACATTTTTTACCCATATCTTTCCCGTATGCAATTGTACCTTAACCAATTTGTTTTTCTCTAAAGCAGTAATCGTAAAAGAAGTTCCCAAAGCAGTAGTAGAAACACCTTTTGCATAAACTATGAAAGGATGTTTTTTATCTTTTGTAACTTCGAAAAATCCCTTTCCTTTCAGATAGATTTCCCTGTTATGCTGAACAAAGGGCACGGTATATCTTAATTCGCCACCCGGATATATTTTTACGGTAGAATTATCCGGCAATGTTAGCAATTGATCTTGTTCGGTATAATTCACTACAGATTTCCAATTGACAACTGTTTTGACTTCAGCATGGAGAGTTTCCTGATTAGCCAAACCAGGCTTTGGTTGATTCCGGTTCAAACTCAAAAGTCCAATACCCAGTACCGTCAGCACAATTGCAGCAGCAGCGGTAATTTTAAGCCAGCTTACCGGGCGCACTTTAGCAATAGTCTGTTTCTTTATGGCCTGAAACATCTGGGATGTTTCTTCTTCAGAGATAGTTGCATCGGGAGTTTCATCCCATTCCTCTTTGCTGAATATGCTTGCTGGCAAATCATCGGTTTCATTCAAATACTGTGTCACCAGTATTTTTTCCTCTGGTGTACAAGTTCCTTTAAAATATTTATTCAGCAGCTCATCTGACATATTCATAATAACTAATACGATTTGATTTGAGCAAAACCCGTAATGCCTGAAAAATAAATTTTAATTGCCCGGAATACCTTTAATCAACTATTGAAGAACCTGATCAGGAAAATGAGTGCAGGGATTGAAGAGTAACCATGAAGTTGTTTCATAGCCAGTGAGATGTGTTTTTCTACCGTTCTGGGTGAGATAGAGAGCTGTTCTGCAATTTCCTTATAAGAATAGCCATGGAGCCTGTTTAATACAAAAACCTTTTTACGTGTTGGCGGCAGAACATTTAAAACTAAATCCAGTTGTTGTTTGGTTTCAAAACTCTGATCATGCTCTACCATTTCTTCAGTTGCTTTATGGTAAAAAAGCTTCAGATTACGTTCTTCGTTAGCCAGTTTTCTAAAGTAATCCAGTAAAGTAGTTTTTGCGATTTTAAACAGCTGAAGATCCAGGGGATGTTCTTCGGACAGTGTATGCCTAAAGTTCCATAGCTTAATAAAGGCCATTTGAGTAAGCTCCTTCGCCTGATCTGCGGAAGCTGTCTTTTTAAAAAAATAAGCATAGACTTTTTTATGCCATAGCTTAAAAACTATCTCAAAAGATATATGGTCACCCTCTTTTATATTCTGAGTATAATTCAACATTTTTTTGCAAAACTAACTGGTCAATGTTAGCTGTACCTAAATATAGTATTAATTCTATCAGAAAAAACAATTTAACTTGACCTGCAAGCCGGAACAAAAAAAAGCACCAAACCCTTCAAAGGGCTTAGTGCTTTTTATCATCAAAAAGAACTGATCAAACAGTTCTCTTATAAATCTATTTCAGAAGCTCTGCAAGTTTAGCATGCAATTCTTCTCCTCTTAAATTAGTAGCAACGATTTTACCCGCCGGGTCAACTAAAAAGTTTTGAGGGATTCCTCTTACGCCATAAAGTGCAGCCGCTTCGTTATTCCAGAATTTAAGGTCAGAAACCTGCGTCCAGACTAAACCGTCTTTTTTAATGGCAGCTACCCACGCATCTTTTTTACCAGGCTGATCTAAAGATACACCCAGGATAGTGAATTTCTTGTCTTTGAATTTATTGTAAGCAGCAACCACATTAGGGTTCTCCGCTCTGCATGGCCCGCACCAGGAAGCCCAGAAATCAATCAGGACATATTTACCACGGAAACTTGATAATTTAACTGGATTACCGTTCACGTCATTCTGAGTGAAATCAGGTGCCATTACCCCTACTGAGGTTGAACGGGCAGCATCGATAGCTGTTGCAAATTCAACTCCTGCCTGGGTACTGCGTACTTTTTCAGAAAGAGCTTTATAAGCTGGCTCAATTTCTGCGACATTGATACTTTGTCCTGCCAATTCACGCAAAGCCAGCAAACTGAAGTAAGAATCAGGGTTAGCTTTAATGAAAGTAGCCTGAAGCGATTTCATTTCTCCTTCTGCTTTATCATATCTGGTTTCCAGTGATTTTCTGAATGCTTCATCTTTCTGTTTTTCTTCAGAAGCATCCCCATATTCTTTGTTTATAGCAGTCAGAACAGCAAGCGGTGCAGCGATATGTTTCATATAGCGTGCGTTCTCGTCATTTAATTTTGACCCGGTAACCGTTACTGTTTTCACAGAGTCTTTAGCAGTCAGGTTAATAGTTGCCGGCTCCAGGTAAACGATAGCATTGTCTGCTGATCTTCCCAGTTTTTTTAAGCCTTCACCTTTATGGTCAACAATCACTCTTGCCATAGTAGGCCCGGCCACTTTTCCTTTAAATACGAATGCGCCTTCGTTAACTACTGCCGAGTCCATCACGGCACTTTCTCCACTTCTATAAGTCAGGTATACTTTTGCCGGAGCATTCAGTGCACCAATTTTTCCATTCAATGTAAAATCTCCCTGCTGTGCGAACACGAAAGCCGGGGTAGTCATTAATAGTGACAGCACTAATCTCTTCATTTATGTATTTTTAATTGTTTTATTTACTGTATATCCAAAATTAAGGGTAATATATTGGAGGAAGTTACATGTAACCAAAATATAACGAACTATTTCTGTTTAACGTATATTAAACAAAAGCAGAAAATCCTGTAATGGCACGGCCAACAATTAAGGAGTTGATTTCTTTAGTTCCTTCATAGGAATAGATGGCTTCTGCATCAGCTACAAAACGGGCCACATCATATTCAAGCAGAATCCCATTACCACCCATTACTTCTCTCGCCCTGCTCACGACATCGCGGGTCCGCAAAGAACAAAATACTTTAGCCAGCGAAGCATGTTCATCGGTTAACAATCCCTGATCTTGTAATTGAGATAAACGGAAACATAAAGTTTGCATCGCTGTTAAATTAGACAACATTTCTACCAGGTGATTCTGGATGAGCTGGAAAGAGGCAATAGGTTTACCAAATTGCTTACGGGTTCTGGTATAAGCCAGGGCACTTTCATAGGCACCACGTGCACAACCTACAGCTTGCCACGCCACTCCTGCACGGGTCATTCTTAATACTTTAGCGGTATCTTTAAAGGAATTGGCATTTTGTAAACGGTCTTCTTCATCTACTTCACAATTGGTCAGTGTAATCAAACCGTTCTGTACAATTCTTAAGGCCATTTTGTCCTGCATTTTCTCTACAGCAAAACCTTTGTTTCCTTTCCTGATCAAAAACCCTTTGACCTGATTGTCATCCACGTCCCTTGCCCAGATAATCGTTACATCAGAAAATGTTGAATTACCTATCCATTTTTTCTGACCGTTCAGAATCCATTTACTGCCTTGTCTTTTCGCTGTAGTGGTCAAACCTCCCGCAGCAGCAGAGCCGACTTCGGGTTCTGTTAGACCAAAAGCACCAATGATTTTCATCTTTTGCATATCCGGTAACCATTCCTGCTTTTGGGCCTCTGACCCTAAAAGATAGATGGAACCCATGGCTAAACCACTTTGAACACCGAAAAAGGTAGACATGGAAGTATCTATTCTGGCCATTTCCATCGCCAGCATTCCTTCCATTACATTTGATTTACCCGGACAACCATATCCCTGATAAGTAAGCCCGCAAATATTCAGCTCTGCAATTTTAGGGATCAGCTCAAAGGGAAACTCAGCTTTCAGCCAGTATTCATTGACCAGTGGTTTAACTTCTTTCTCTAAAAATGCACGCACTTTTAATTGCAGCGCACGATCCTCTTCGTTTAATGCAGTGTCTCCTAAATGATAGAAATCTCCGTTTATAGGTGGCAGTTCCTTCTGTTTATGCGGAGTGCCAAGCATTTTCATTAAACCGGAAAGCTGGGTTTCATCCAGACCAGCTACCGAATCCACTATCTTTTTAAGATCTACTTTTTTCGATAGTGCATCCAGTTTTTCGAGATCTACACTTTGAAAAAGTGTGTATGCATTTTTTATCTTAGAGAATATACCGGCCATAGTTCAAGCTGTGTTAGATTTATACTAACAACAGCCGAAAGCCCCATTTTGTTCCCTAACGCAGTTCGAAAAGGTTATCTACCCCTAAAAGCTTAGCAGAAGTAAAGCCCTCCGCATAAGTTGCTCCAATAGGTTTTCCCATCTCTCTGGCTCTTGCAATTACACTTTCAAAAAATTCAGGTGAAGAAATGTAAGTCGCAGGGCCGTCAAGCTCCGGGTTTTTATTCAACTCAGGACTGTGAAACTGTGTTTTAAAAGCTTTAATCGAATTGATTTTTGTTTCTATATAGGGTGTGATATCTATAATCACATCAGGCTTGATATAAGTATCCTGAATATATTGAAGGAATAAACGCGGTCTCCATGCTTGCTGCACTACACCGTTGTCTATCGTTTCCACTTTAGGCAGGCCAGACAAGAAACAAGAATCGCTTGCTAAAGAGGCAGCTCTTCCGTGGTCAGGATGACGGTCACGTATCGCATTGCCCAAAATGATTTCAGGCTGGTATTTACGGATCATCCGGATCACTTCCAGTTGGTGTGCCTCGTCATTTTTGAAAAACCCATCTTTGAACCTTAAGTTTTCACGGGCATGCAAGCCTAATATTTTTGCGGAATCCGCAGCTTCCTGATCACGTGTTTCAGCTGTTCCGCGGGTTCCTAATTCTCCCCTGGTAAAATCAACTATTCCTACTTTTTTGCCTTGGGCAATGTGTTTTAAAATTGTTCCTGAACAGCCTAGTTCTGCATCATCAGGATGTACAGCTAATACTAATATATCTAACTTCATTGTTTTGTTTTATGATTGATGAGCGTGCGCTCACCGCTTTAGAGCAGGCGTTGAATTTTCTTTCTGACCTTGGAAGATAATGGTTTGGTAAACGGAAAAAAGTAGTCCACTACTTCACCATTTTTATTGATCAGGTATTTATGAAAATTCCACCTTGGTGTAGACTTAATATGACCATTGAGGTCTTTATTACTCAAAAATTTATAGATTGGGTTTGCTTGTGAACCTCTGACCATGATTTTTTCAAATACAGGGAATTTCACACCATAGTTGACTTCACAAAATTCATAGATTGCAGTTCCAACTAAAGGTTCCTGTCCGCCAAAATCATTGGAAGGGAAGCCGAGAACTTCAAATTCTTCCTGACTTAATGAGTCTCTAAGTTCCTGAAGTTCTTTCAATTGAGGGGCGAATCCGCAGGCCGAAGCAATATTTACGATCAGAAGTACTTTACCTTTATAGTCTGCTAATTTTTTATCTTTTCCATCGATTAGTTTTGCATTAAACTGGTAAATACTTTGAGGGTTTTCTTCCATGTTTATTGATGATAAAAACCTGAAGACTGAATAATAGATTCTATATCCCTTTCTTCTTCAGCGTTATAAGTGCTTTTTAAATTATGGCCTACTACTCTTGCAACAGACTGGTAAATAAAGGCTTTTACACCTCCTTGTGTTTCTTTGACAATTTCGTAAGTGGTACGTCCTACTTCTCTATCAATTAACTTGGTCAGAATCTGGCCCTGCGTAATTGTCAGTTCCTTGATCTCTGTATTAAACATTTTTTTGATTTCAGCATCACAGGCTTTTACAAGCTTTTTATGCTCTTTACGGTCCGTGGTTACGGCAAGATCACGTTCCAGTTGCTCATACCTTCTTTTTGCAAAAAGGGCATAAGGCATAACTTTTAGTACATTGTAACGGAGCCTGTTAAAGGCAGCACGGTCTGCGGGAGTTTTAAAAATTCTGGCACCATAGATAACTACCTCATTCAGAGGAATCCACGGTATCATTTCACCATCTTCATTCGTGGAGGCTACTCTGATGGTATCATTTTTGCCTTTGACAGGAAACTTCACAGGCACAGAACTTTCCTGGGCCTTTAGTTCACCTACGGCAATAATGACAAATAACAGAATAAATAAACTGCAAAATTTCATAAATTTATACTCCCACGAAGTTAAAGCAAATTTAATACATTAGGTTTATAACTAAATCTAATATATTCTTAAACGATTAACAAGCTATAATTATTACGAAAATAATACAAATGAAGAATACCTTAGTGATTGATTTAGAAGCGGAAAAGCAAGAAATCCTGAAGAGATACCGTGCCCTCTTGCGTGCCTGTAAGCCAACATTACAAAAAGGAGATAAAAAAGAAATCAGAAAAGCATTCGATATGGCCCTTGAAAGTCATAAAGATATGCGCAGAAAATCTGGTGAACCTTATATTTATCACCCAATTGCTGTGGCTCAAATCGCTGCTGAGGAAATCGGGCTCGGAACAACATCTATTGTCTGTGCACTCTTGCACGATGTGGTTGAAGATACAGAGATCACGCTCGAAGATATTGAAAGAGAATTTGGAAAGAAAACTGCCAAAATCATTGATGGACTGACTAAAATAGCCGGTGTTTTTGATTATAACAGCTCTTTACAAGCCGAGAACTTCAGGAAAATGCTGCTGACCCTGGCGGATGATGTAAGGGTAATTTTAATTAAACTGGCAGACCGCCTGCATAACATGCGGACGATGGATTTTATGCCAAGGCATAAGCAGTTGAAGATCGCATCTGAGACGATTTACCTGTATGCTCCTTTAGCACACAGGCTGGGTTTGTATGCGATAAAATCTGAGCTGGAAGATCTTTCCATGAAATACCTGGAGCCGGATACTTATAAATTTATTGCAACCAAACTGAATGAGAAAAAGGCAGAACGTACACTTTTTGTTAAACATTTCGTTGATCCGATCAATGAAATATTAGCAGAACAGGGTTTTGTGGCAAGTATCTATGGCCGGCCAAAGTCTATCCATTCGATCTGGAATAAAATGAAAAAGAAAAACATTCCTTTTGAGGAAGTGTATGATCTTTTTGCCATCCGGATTATCCTGGACAGTTCGCCTGAAAATGAGAAAGCTGATTGCTGGAAGGCTTATTCTATCGTGACAGATTTATACCGTCCCAATCCGGATCGGTTACGCGACTGGGTATCTTCTCCAAAAGGAAACGGATATGAATCTTTGCATACTACGGTAATGGGGCCAAAAGGCCAGTGGGTTGAAGTACAGATCCGTACCCAGCGCATGAATGAGATTGCAGAGAAAGGTTTTGCGGCACACTGGAAATATAAAGAATCAAGCAATGACAACGGACTGGATCAGTGGATCCTGAAAGTCAGAGAAATGCTGAACAATCCGGAAGCCAATGCACTGGATTTCCTGGATGATTTTAAAATGAACCTTTTTTCGGATGAGATCTTCATCTTTACCCCAAAAGGAGCATTAATACAATTACCACTAGGTGCAACCGCATTGGATTTTGCTTTTGAGATCCATACCGATGTAGGTGCTAAATGTATTGGCGCGAAAGTGAACCATAAACTGGTACCACTTTCTTATAAACTGCAAAACGGTGACCAGGTAGAGATTATAACCTCTGGTAAACAGGTCCCTAAGGAAGACTGGCTGAACATCGTAGTTACGGCAAAAGCAAAGTCAAAAATCAAGTCTTCGTTAAAAGAAGAGAAGAGAAAGATTGCTGAAGGCGGCAAAGAGACTTTGGAACGCAAGCTGAAATCTTTAAAGATTACTTACAATACAGATAACCTGAATAAGCTGAGCTATTTCTTCAAGCTGACTTCTACACAGGAACTTTTCATTGCTGTGGCTACCGGAAAGATTGAATTAAAAGATCTGAAAGAATACCTGGCGAGTGAAAAAGAAATTGAGAACAGAGGCGTTGAGCGCAATGACGGACAGCAGATTGAAGCTTTATTAAGTAAAGTAAAAGGCCCTGAATCTGATATCCTGCTGATTGGTGAAGACCTTCAGAAAATTGACTATACGCTTGCTGCTTGTTGTAATCCTATCCCTGGTGATGACGTATTTGGTTTTGTTACCGTAAGTGAGGGAATTAAAATACACCGTACCAATTGTCCGAATGCAGCACAACTGATGGCCAATTATGGTTACCGGGTGGTGAAAGCGAAATGGAACAAACAACAGGAGCTTACGTTCCTGACCGGGCTGCATATTATTGGAATTGATGATGTAGGGCTGATTAACAATATTACCAAAGTAATTTCTGGTGATTTTAAGGTGAATATGCGTTCTATTACTGTGGACACTGATAATGGTATTTTTGATGGTTCGATTATGATCTTTGTCAACGATAAAGAGCACCTGGACAACCTGATCAAAAATCTTTTGGAAGTCAAAGGGGTAACAGGGGTAACCCGTTTTGACGCTTAAAATTGATAATGCTGTAAAAACTGTTTAAGTTTATCTGTTTAAATTGCTTATGAGTCAAAATGAAGCAATAAACAGATAAAATTTAAACAGTTTCATCGCGTTCTATATAAAAAATGATACCTTTGAGAGGAGTTTTAAAACTATGTCTACAAACCATAACAGCGAGTTGGTTAGAAAAATATTCGAAGCTTATCTCGAAAATAAAAGTCTGAGAAAAACGCCTGAGCGTTTTGCCATCTTAGAAGAAATCTATTCCAGAGATGATCATTTCGATGTAGAGACCCTCTACATCCATATGAAAAATCAGAAATACAGAGTAAGCAGGGCTACCGTGTACAATACACTGGAGCTACTTGTTTCCTGTGATCTGGTGACTAAACATCAGTTTGGGAAAAACATGGCCCAGTTCGAAAAATCGTATGGCTACCACCAGCATGATCATGTAATCTGCATTGATTGCGGTAAAGTTGTTGAATTCTGCGATCCAAGGATCCATCAGATTCAGAGCATGGTAGGTGACCTGCTGAAATTCGAAATCAAACATCACTCTTTAAACTTATACGGTATCTGCTTTGACTGTTCAGCTAAAGCATCCATTAAACAAAAAGAGGATATTAAACACGCAAGTTAAACAACACAATTATAATCTTTTCTTAAATTAAAATAATGACGCAAGTAGACGTGCTTCTTGGCCTGCAATGGGGCGATGAGGGCAAAGGAAAAATTGTTGACGTATTATGTCCGCAATATGATTTGATAGCTCGTTTTCAAGGCGGACCGAATGCCGGCCACACCTTAGAGTTTGATGGCAAAAAGTTTGTTTTAAATACTATTCCATCTGGTATTTTCAACAAAGACACCATGAATTTGATTGGTAATGGTGTGGTGGTCGATCCCATCATTTTAAAAAGAGAATTAGATAACCTGAAAACTGCTGGTCATGATCCTGTTGCCAATGGCAAACTGGTGATCGCACGTAAAGCACATCTGATTCTTCCTACTCACCAGCTTTTAGACGCTGCAAATGAGCAGAAAATGGGTAAAGATAAGATCGGTTCTACACTGAAAGGTATTGGCCCGACTTATATGGATAAAACCGGACGTAATGGTTTACGTGTTGGTGATACTACCTTACCTGATTTCAAAGAGCGTTACAACAAGCTGGTTACTAAACACAAGGAATTACTTTCTCATTATAACTTTGAGTATGACCTGACAGAAAAAGAAGCTGCTTTCTTCGAGGCTATTGAGTTTATCAAAACTATTCCTCATGTAGATAGCGAGCACTTTGTAAACGGTTACCTTAAAGAAGGCAAAAAAGTTCTTGCTGAAGGTGCACAGGGTACATTACTGGATATTGATTTCGGTTCTTATCCTTTCGTAACTTCTTCAAATACAACTACTGCCGGTGCTTGTACTGGTTTAGGTATTGCGCCAAACAAAATCGGAAGTGTAATCGGAATTTTCAAAGCTTACTGCACACGTGTAGGAAGCGGCCCGTTCCCTACCGAACTGGAAGATGAAGTTGGTGAAAACCTGCGTCAGGTAGGACACGAATTTGGTGCTACTACCGGAAGACCACGCCGTTGCGGATGGATCGACCTTCCTGCTTTAAAATATGCAATTATGCTGAATGGTGTAACCGAAATGGTGATGACTAAAGCTGATGTATTGAGTGGATTTGATACCATTTACGCTTGTACACATTATGAGCACAATGGAGAGAAGATTGATTACATGCCGTATGACATCATCACCATCAAACCAAATCCAGTTCTGAAAGAAATTGAAGGATGGAAAACTGATATTACTAAAATCACTGAAGTTGATCAGATCCCTGCTCAGCTTGCTTCTTATATCGCTTTCTTAGAAAAAGAATTAGAAGTACCGGTAAGATACCTTTCTGTAGGTCCGGACAGAGTACAAACTTTGATTCTTCCTTAAGAGATCAATTCATATATAAAAGGCGGCCTGGTGCCGCCTTTTTTTATTTAAACGTGTTGAAACCAATTTTTTAATACAATGAATTCCCAGGAACTAATTTCATTTAAACAAAAAGCTTTACAATGGGCAGATCAGTTTGAAGTCTGCTGTTGTTTTGATTCAAATGAATACACTGATCCTTATTCCAAATACGACTTTCTGCTTGCCGCAGGCACTGAACATCAGCTAAGTGTTCCCACAGGCAATGCTTTTAAGGCACTGAAAACGTTTGCTCAAGCTCATCCGGGCTGGTTATTCGGTTTGTTAAGCTATGACCTTAAAAACGAGATAGAAGAGCTGGTTTCCGGCAAAGAAAACAAACTTGATTTTCCGGACCTTTTCTTTTTTGTACCAGCATATCTGATTGCGGTCAGTAATGGCCATATTGAGGTATTGGCAGGGCCTGTAGATTTGTTGGAAACCATTAATGGGATTACGCAGACTCCTGTAAAACCTGCCCCTGCTTTGCAGCTGGAGCCCAAAATGGACAGGATAACTTATCTGAATAAGGTCAACGAATTGAGAGATCACATTGCAAGGGGCGATATTTATGAGGTTAATTTCTGCCAGGAATTCTTTGCGGAAAATGCATCCATCAATCCTTACGAGGTCTATCTCAATTTAAATAAACTATCCCCTACCCCATTTTCAGGATTCTTTAAGGTGGACCAAAAATATATCCTTTCCGCAAGTCCTGAGCGTTTCTTATGCAAACGCGGCAACCTGCTCACTTCCCAGCCAATTAAAGGGACTGCCAGGCGGAGCCCCGATGCCCGGGAAGATGAACAGATTAAGATCGATTTAAAGAACAATATTAAAGAACAGGCTGAAAATGTAATGATCGTAGACCTGGTGAGAAATGATCTGACAAAAAGTGCGGTACCTGGAACAGTTAAAGTAAAGGAGCTTTTCGGAATTTACAGTTTCCCACAGGTGCACCAGATGATTTCTACGATAAGCTGTCAGCTTAGTTCTGAACTCCATCCAGTAGAGGCTATAGAAAATGCTTTTCCGATGGGCTCTATGACAGGCGCCCCGAAAGTAAGGGCGATGGAATTAATAGAGGACACAGAATGCAGCAGAAGAGGAATTTACTCAGGTGCTTTTGGATATTTTGATCCTGAAGGGGATTTTGATTTCAATGTGGTGATCCGCAGCATCCTGTACAATGAGGGAAAGAAATATCTATCCTTCCAGGTAGGCGGAGCAATAACTTTTGCTTCTTCCGCAGAAGCCGAATATGAAGAATGTATGCTGAAAGCTTCAGCAATGATTAAAACGTTAAAAGGGTCGCATTAGCGACCCTTTTTTATCTTATCTGATTGGCTTTCCCGTAGGAGAGTTAAAATATCTTTGTGCTTCTGGCAAGTCTCTTTGAATCTGTGCGATCCTTGTACCATCGGCAGGGTGTGTACTTAAAAACTCAGGTGGTTTCTGTGAACTCTGACTTACCGCAGCCATTCTCTGCCAGAAACTAACTGCACTTGAAGGATTGTAACCAGCCATAGACATAAAAATCAATCCTAAGTGATCAGCTTCCAATTCCTGAGTCCTTGAATTAGGCAACAGGTAAAATCCTTGCGCACTAACCCCGTAGATCTTGCTGATAGCAGCTTGTGTAGTTTCAGACTGGCTACCAGCCGCAGCACCTACTAAACCTCCCAAACCTTGAGCTAATGCTGCTTTTGAAGCGCGTTCTGAAGAATGTTGTGCTATAGCGTGTGCAATCTCATGCCCCATTACTGTGGCAAGGCCTGCATCATCTTTAGCTACAGGTAAAATACCGGAGTACACCGCAACTTTACCACCCGGCATACACCATGCGTTTACTTCTTTACTGTCAATCAGGTTAAATTCCCAGCGAAAGCCCTGGATTTGCGCAGCATAACCATTGGCATTCATATATTTCGTTACTGCTGCCGCAATCTTCTGCCCGATCTGTTTGACTCTCTGAGCATCAGCATTATTTAATATTTTAGTTTTCGGATCCTTTAAAAGTGTAGTATAACTCTGTGCAGCGGCAGTCTGCATTTCACTTTCATTGACAAAACTTATTCTGTTTCTCCCTGACAGGGGAACTGTAGAGCATGCATAAGTCATAGATACTACAGCAGCAATACCCAGTAACGTTAATTTCTTCATCGGTTTTTAGTTAGTATTTGTTTTCTTTTTAAACAGATACACTTTAGATTCCTTGCCCTTAAGTAAGCGTTCCAGATTTTTCTGGTGCGTAACCAATATCAGGATACAGACACACATCCCATACAGAACTTCAGACTTAATTGTGGAATGCAGCACAAAAACAATTCCTAAGGGAAAGGTAAATCCTGCACATATAGAGCTTAGAGATACATATTTTGTAACCAGCAATACGACCACAAAAACAAGAACACAAAGCATAGCAGCCGGGAAGTTAACTGCTAAAATCATTCCAAAAAGCGTAGCCACCCCCTTACCACCCCTGAAACCAGCAAAAATCGGGAACAAATGTCCCATTACCGCCGTTACACCCAGTGCAAGTTCATAATTAACAAATTGTGAGGAGTTGTGTGGTCCGGTTACAGACAGCCCTATAAAATAGGCAAGCTTGGTCGCAGTGTATCCTTTCGCAATATCGATAGTCATTACTGCCATACCCGCCTTTTTACCCAACACACGGAAAGTATTGGTTGCACCGGCATTACCACTTCCGTATTCCCTAACGTCAATACCATAAAAAGCCTGCCCGATCCAAACTGCCGTAGGTATAGACCCGCAGAGATAGGCTAAAATAACCGCAGAAATAGAGTAGATAGATATCATACCTTAATAGGCTTTTAAACTCATGTCTAAACTTTTAACTGAGTGGGTCAATGCACCCATGGAGATAAAATCAACTCCGCAAGCTGCATATTCAGTTATATTCTCTTCGGTAATCCCACCAGACGCTTCTGTAGTAAACTGATGATCAATCAATTTTACAGCCTGTTTAAGGTCAGCAAAGCTGAAATTATCCAGCATAATCCTATTTACCTTACCTGTATTCAACACCTGGCTCAATTCCTCCAGGTCTCTCACTTCAATTTCTATTTCAAGTTTTTTACCGTTAGCTGCAAGATACTGATTTGCGGCTGTAATTGCATTCGAAATCCCACCTGCATAATCCACATGATTATCCTTGATCAGGATCATATCATACAAACCGATCCTGTGGTTTACCCCACCGCCAATTCTAACTGCCCATTTTTCGAGATATCTTAATCCGGGAGTCGTTTTTCTGGTATCCAGAATCTGAGTGTGATAAGAAGAAAGCAATTGAACCACATGATTAGTTTTGGTTGCAATTCCGCTCATTCGCTGCATGCAGTTCAATACCAGTCTTTCGGCCAGCAAAATAGCATGAGAACTACCAGTAACTGTAAAGGCAATATCTCCGTATTTCACGGCATCCCCATCATTCAGGAAAATCTCTGTCTGAAGTGTGGAATCTACTTGTTTGAAAATCTCCATTGCAAGTTCTACGCCGGCAAGTATACCATCTTCTTTAACCAATAGCCTGGCTTTTCCGGTTGTTCCGGCAGGGATGGTAGACATAGAAGTATGATCGCCATCGCCAAGGTCTTCAGCGATCGCATTTTTTATAAATAGGTCTATTAATTTCTTATCCAAAACATGTATTTTAGATCAAAAATAGCATTTTTACCTAAATTTGCATTACTATTTATCAGGTTCAATTCGTAATTCGGTGATAAAAAAGGTGTTAGCTGTTTTTTTCAGCGTAATTGCCACCCTGAATTTGCCGCTTTTTGTGCTCAGTGACAGGATGCCAAACCGATAATTAGGATTGGTATTGATCAGATGTACAACTGTCGAATTCACCGGCGCATTTTTAGTAAAAAAATCTCTGAGTATCTGTTCGGCCTGTGCTTTAGTGTATACATCCTCTTCCTCATTTATAGTCAGCTCTACAGACGGGGAAAAATTTTTACTGATTTCCTTTGAATTCGCAGACTTGAATAAAGTCGATATAGCATCAACAATATCTCCTTGAATTAATCCAGGATGGAATAACTGGGTCAAAAAAATCAATGTCGAAAGTATGGGTCTAATCATATTCTAAAGATAACAATTATTCCGCACACAAATTATGCCATTAAAGATTAGTAATTAGCCAATAAGCTATACAAGAGTTTCAAACATAGCAGTAACTTAGGTATTGATCTTTAACCAAATACATATTCAGATGTTAAAAAAATCAGCGATCGTAATTTTCATAACCTTCACACTGCTCGCTACAACCAAAGCACAAATCAACAATACAGAGCGTGGCCAGTGGTTTAAAGAGGCCAAATTCGGAATGATGGTCCACTGGGGCCTTTATAGTATTCTGGAAGGAAGTTATAACGGGCATACCTTACCAGACACTACTTTAAAACATGCGGACGGCTGGTATGCAGAGTGGGCACAACAAAGACTGGAAGTGCCGGCCAAAGTATATCAGGCGCTGGTCAAACAATTTAACCCAGTTAACTTTGATGCCGACAAATGGATATTTGAAGCTAAAAATGCAGGGATGAAATACTTTGTCATCACCGCTAAACACCATGACGGGTTTTCACTTTGGGACTCAAAAGTTTCTACCTATGATATTGGCAGTACCCCTTATAAAAAAGACATCCTGGGAGAGCTGGCTAAAGCCTGCAAAAAGTATGGGTTAAAATTCGGATTTTACTATTCTCATTGCGAAGATTGGGAACACCCCGGAGGTGCAACCCCCGAATGGCTGCCACGGAAAACAGACGCACAATTCGAAAAATACTGGAACGAGAAATGTCTGCCACAGGTTTCTGAACTTATTCACAACTACAATCCCGACATGTTCTGGTTTGATACCTGGGGCGATGAACAGGAGAAGACATTTATTTCTGACAAAAGACGTGATCAGCTCATCGCACTAATTAGAAAAGAAAGCCCTAAATGCTTAATCAATGGCCGCATTTCTTACCTTAACCCTGGAGATGATATCGATTTTCTGGAAATGATGGACAATACCTACCCGGAAAAACTACAAACCAGACCCTGGCAAACTGCTGCAACCATGGTCAATTCCTGGGGATGGCATGCCAAAGATTACAACTGGAAGCCCGCAAATGAAATGCTTGGCTATTTAGTGAACAATGTAGCTAAAGGCGGTAATTACCTGTTAAACGTTGGCCCTAAGCCAAATGGAGAAATTCCACTGGCAGCTATTCAGCGGTTACGTGAAATGGGTGGCTGGCTCACTGCAAACGGTGAAGCAGTTTATGGGGCCTCACACGTAGATGCGCCAGCTATTCAGGACGTTTACCTGACGCAGAAGACAGCTGCGAATGGAGAAAAATACATCTATGCAAGTATTGCCAAACCATTAGGTTCAGACCAGCTTGTTTTACCTTTTCCGGTATCGGCAATTAAAGACTGTAAGTTATTAGAATCGGATATGCCTGTTCAATTCACCAAAGCGGCAAACAACCAGGTTGCACTGCAATTACCCAAAATATTAGCTGAGCCTTGCACAGGAATCCAGGTGATAAAAATAACTATGAAAAACTAAATTTCAGTAATCAAGATCAGGCGAGTGTATAAATTACAATTAGATGCTTCATCAAAATCAATAAGAGTTATATTTGTTTGACATTATTTATCAGCGAAATATCAATTCAATTTAAATGAATAATAAAAAAGTGATGCTCCTCATTCTTGATGGATGGGGTTACGGAAAACAAGATGATTCAGACGCCGCTTACGCAGCAAATACACCTTTCTTTGATTCTTTACTGAAAAACTATCCGAATTCAAAACTGGAGGCATCTGGTGAAGCCGTAGGTTTACCTGCCGGACAAATGGGTAATTCTGAAGTTGGACACATGAACCTTGGTGCTGGAAGAGTAGTTTACCAGGAACTGGGAAGAATTAACAAAGCAATCAGCGATGGTTCTATTCAAACCAATCAGACTTTAGTTGACGCTTTTGATTATGCAAAGAAAAACAATAAAGCTGTTCATTTTATCGGATTAGTATCTGATGGTGGTGTACATGCCCATATCAATCATTTAAAAGGATTATGTGATGCAGCAAATGAGCAGGGACTTAAGGACGTTTTCATTCATGGCTTTTTAGATGGCAGGGATACAGACCCGAATTCAGGACTTGGTTTTATTAAAGAACTGGATGCACATTTAAAAACCTCTACAGGTAAAATAGCCAGCTTAATTGGCCGTTACTATGCGATGGACAGAGATTCACGCTGGGAACGTGTTAAACAGGCTTATGATGTGATGACTAAAGGGGTTGGGTTGCATACGCAAGATCCTTTAAAAGCGATCGAACAATCTTACGCTGATGGCATTACTGACGAATTCGTTAAACCTATCGTGGTTACCGGGGCAGACAATCAGCCAGTGGCCGTTATTGCTCCTGATGACGTAGTTATTTGCTTCAATTACAGAACAGATCGTGGCAGAGAAATTACTGCTGCCCTGACCCAGAATGACTATCCTGAATTTGAGATGCATAAATTGCCATTGTACTATGTTACCATGACTACTTATGATGAGAATTTTGAAGATGTAAAAGTTATTTTCACTAAAGATGACCTGACAGAAACACTGGGAGAAATCTTAGAGAAAAATCATAAAAACCAGATCCGTATTGCGGAAACGGAAAAATATCCTCATGTAACCTTCTTTTTCTCTGGTGGCAGAGAACTGGCCTTCGAAAACGAAAAAAGACTCATGGTGCCTTCTCCAAAGGTAGCTACTTATGACCTTCAACCAGAGATGAGTGCCCAGGGAATTACCGATGCAATCACTAAAGAGCTGGAAACAGGCTGGGCAGATTTTATTTGTCTGAATTTTGCAAACCCGGATATGGTAGGTCATACTGGTGTATTTGAAGCTGTTGTTAAAGCTGTGGAAACCGCAGACCGTTGCGCACAGGAAGTCGTTACCAAAGGTCTTGAAAATGGCTATTCTTTCATCATTCTTGCAGATCATGGTAATTCAGAATATATGCTGAATAACGATGGCTCTGTAAATACCGCACACACCACTAACCTGGTTCCTTGTATTTTAGTAGGTACAGAATATACGGCTATTGCTGATGGTAAATTAGGCGATATTGCACCTACAATCCTGAAGTTAATGGGAATTGAAAAACCTGCGATCATGACAGGAAATGAATTGATATAATGAAGAAACTGTCATTCCTTTCTTTAAGTATTTTAGTTTTTGCGGCCTGTACTTCTACAGCGCCCAAAAACAAGAATACGCCTTTGGCTTATTTCGATCTGAAGGATTATATAGCGAAAGAGGCGAAACGTTTAACGGCATTAAATCCTGAGATCGACAAAACCGTTATTGTAAACAAAGCTTCAGAGCGTAAAAAACTGAAGATTGCAGACTGGCCAAAAGAATTGTCCTCTTTTTCTGATGCTGACATCAATAAATCTGCCTGGCAGGGATTGTTTACAACAGAAAAGGCTAAAGATTCAGAAACTTACCTTTCTGACAATGAAAAAGTACCCGTAAAATCGCTTATTGTAAATTATAGAAACGGTAAAATTTACGGCATAAAACTACTGATCAGCAATACCAATTCTTTATATACTTCAAATGATACGCTTTCCTATTTTCCCGATAGCTTGTATGAGGTGAAGAAGACTCAGCATATTAAATTGCTGAATGGAAAAAGTTATGTAATTACAGGAAGATTCAAATAAAAAAAGCCAGAGATTAATCTCTGGCTTTTTATGCTTCCTTAAATAATGTTTATTTCAGACTTGCAACCTGTGCTTTTACGTAGTCTATCAAAGAGATGATGTCCTTACGCAAAGGCTGAACAGTTAAGACTTTCTGGAAATCTGCAACTGAATTGTTAAACAAGACAATACAAGCATCTTTATCTACACGTTTCTTAATTTTATAAGATTTATAAATTGCATAATCCTTATAAGCTAAACCTCTGTTCTGCAACAATTGCGTATCCTCTTCTCCGTTGATCTCAATTGCTTTAGTGAAGTCTTTAATCGCCGACTGATAGAATGTATCACGCATCTGGTTCAAAGATTCCTTCGGATCATTGGCCACATTCTGTCTTGCTTTGCCTCTATAGTAATAAGCTGAATAGTCAGAAGGCTTTACAGTGATCAGCCTGCTGTAGGTTTCAATAGAACTCTCAAAATTACCACATTGAAAATAAGAATATCCCAGCATCTTTAATACGCTTGGATTATTTGGGGTTTTAGAATCGGCTTTTTCCAACTGAGCAACGGCCCCTTTATAATCGCCTTTCATCATTGCCTGCATTCCTAATTTATCGTAACTTCCGCTTTGAGCGAAAGCGGCATTGGCAGAAACAACCAAAAATAGTATAAGCGCTTTTTTAATGTAGTTCATCAAATTTTATTTAATAAAGAATAAAGATATAAAATGATAGGTATTATTACCCATAATTTACGTATCATTTATTGATATTTAAAGGGTAAACGTTCAAAAAGGGAAAATATGATACACCAGTCAAATAATTTTGCATATTCTGACTTTTTAACAGATAAAAACCGATATTCAATGTTTGGCACAGGAGTTGAAATTATACCCACCAATATATAATTATAATTTTTATAAGCGGCAGACTGTCACATTGTCGTTTTTTTATTCTAGAAAGGCCTATTAATGAGTATAAAAGATCAGTTTGATTTTGGCAATGCACTACCCATCATAAATGAAGATACGGAATTTTTCCCTTTGATGTCCCAACAGGATGAAGATGAGATGAATAACGAAGAAACCCCTGAAATACTTGCCATACTTCCATTGAGAAATACGGTATTATTTCCTGGAGTTGTCATCCCAATTACCGTTGGAAGAGACAAGTCTATAAAACTGATAAAAGAAGCCTATAAAGGTGACAAAATTATTGGTGTGGTTTCTCAGCTTGATGTATCCATTGAAGATCCAACCTTTGAGCAGTTAAATAAAGTCGGTACTGTAGCACATATTATTAAAATGCTGCAAATGCCTGATGGTAATACCACTGTGATCATCCAGGGAAAACAACGCTTCCGATTAATTGAAGAGGTACAGTCTGAGCCCTATATTAAAGTTACTATCAGTAAATTTAATGAGGCAAAGCATAAAAAAGATAAAGAATTCAAAGCACTGGTAGCTTCTATCAGAGAAATGTCTTCACAGATCATTCAGCTTTCACCAAATATTCCAAGCGAGGCCGCAATGGCACTTAAGAATATTGAAAGCACTTCTTTCCTGATCAATTTCATCTCTTCTAATATGAATGCAGATGTCAAAGACAAGCAGAAAATGCTTGAAATGGACAATCTCAGGGCAAGAGCTTTAATGGTGATGGAATTACTGACACTGGAACTTCAGATGCTGGAATTGAAAAACCAGATCCAATCTAAAGTACGTGTTGATTTAGATAAACAGCAAAGAGACTATTTCTTAAACCAGCAGCTGAAAACAATTCAGGAAGAATTGGGAGGCAACTCTTCAGACCTGGAATATGAAGCCCTTGAAATACGTGCGAAGAAGAAAAAATGGTCAATACAGGTCAAAGATCATTTTGGTAAAGAACTGGAAAAGCTGGGAAGAATGAACCCTGCTGCTCCTGATTATTCTGTACAGATCAATTATCTTGAATTGTTACTTGATTTACCGTGGAATGATTTCACTAAAGATAATTTCGATCTTAAACGTGCACAAAGAGTATTAGACAAAGATCACTTCGGACTGGAGAAAGTAAAACAGCGTATAATTGAATATCTGGCTGTCTTGAAGCTGAAACGCGATATGAAAGCGCCAATCATCTGTTTGGTAGGCCCTCCGGGAGTTGGTAAGACTTCGTTAGGTAAATCAATCGCAAAAGCACTGAACCGTAAATACGTCCGTATGGCATTAGGTGGCATCAGAGATGAAGCTGAAATCCGCGGACATAGAAAAACCTATATTGGTGCAATGCCAGGCCGTATTATTCAATCTATCAAAAAAGCAGGTGCTGCTAACCCGGTATTTGTATTGGATGAAATTGATAAAGTTGGTTCTGATTTCAGAGGAGATCCTTCTTCCGCTTTATTAGAAGTATTAGATCCTGAGCAAAACAGTGCATTCAATGATCACTATGTGGAAACAGACTACGATTTGTCCAATGTATTGTTTATTGCTACAGCCAATTCACTGAGTACAATCCAGCCAGCTTTATTGGATCGTATGGAAATCATTGAGGTGAATGGCTATACAATTGAAGAAAAAATAGAAATTGCTAAAAAATATCTTTTACCAAAACAAAAAGAACAGCATGGCATTAAAACAAAAGATATTGTTTTAAAACCGAGTCTGATTGAAAAGGTAATTGAAGATTATACCCGTGAATCGGGTGTCCGTGGTTTAGAGAAAAAGATTGGCTCACTGGTTCGTGGTGTCGCAACTAAAATTGCGATGGAAGAAACTTACGAGCCTGCTTTAACGCTGGAAGATGTGGAACGCATTTTAGGTGCCCCTATCTACGACAAAGACTTATATGAAGGCAATGAAGTTGCGGGTGTAGTTACCGGACTGGCCTGGACACAGGTTGGTGGTGACATTCTGTTTATAGAAGCAAGTCTTAGCCCTGGAAAAGGAAAGTTAACGCTGACTGGTAACCTGGGTGATGTGATGAAAGAATCAGCTGTTATTGCACTGGCTTATCTGAGAGCACATGCTGCTTTATTCGGTATTGATAACCAGTTGTTTGATCTTTGGGATATTCACGTACACGTTCCGGCAGGTGCGACACCAAAAGATGGCCCTTCAGCTGGTGTTACTATGCTTACTGCCTTGACTTCTGCCTTTACACAACGTAAAGTGAAATCTAATTTAGCCATGACAGGTGAGATTACACTACGTGGTAAAGTTCTGCCAGTAGGTGGGATCAAAGAAAAGATTCTTGCGGCGAAAAGAGCAAACATCAAGGATATCATCTTATGCAAATCCAACCGTAAGGATATTCTGGAAATTAAAGAAAGTTATATCAAGGATCTTAATTTTCATTATGTGACTGAAATGAAAGAAGTAATTGAACTGGCACTGATGAAAGATCAGGTTAAAGATCCTCAGGATCTGACCATCAAAGTCAAACCAGTAGCCGCAAACTAATTGCGCAGATAAATTTTAACTCCTATATTTAAAGCTCCGGAATAACCGGAGCTTTTTTTTTATAATCCACATGAAGTATACCGGATATTCAATCCTATTCATTTTATTGTTCTGCTCTTCTTTTGCTTATTCGCAATCTTTTAAAAATGAGGTTGGTTTTAAAAGCGATAACGATTCTTATCTGGGTCAGGGCTCTGACCGTTATTACACTAACGGATTGTTCCTGTACTTCCGTCACGCAACAGACCAGTCAAAACTAAAAGCCGGACTGGAAAAGAAAACCTATGAAATCAGTGTTGGACAAATGATGTTTAACCCTTATTCCGGCTATGCACCCGATCCGGCTGCACAAGATCGTCCATTCGCTGGATACTTATATGTTGGCGGCACGATGAACTGGTTTTACAGTGACGAAAGTGTGATCACTGCAAGTGCACAGATCGGAACTACCGGAAAGAATTCTCTGGGCGAAGCTGGTCAGAAATTATTGCATAAAACATTTGGCTTCTATGACGTTGGCGGATGGGATTACCAGATTAAAAATGAACTGGCTATTAATCTTTCTGCACAATACACGAAACTACTGACACGTACCGCAGGAAATGCAGTCGAATTATCTTTTGAAGGTTATGCAAACCTGGGAACGACTTTTAGTGGTGCAGGTGCAGGACTACTTTTCAGAACAGGTAACCTGAATCAGCTGTTTAATTCAGCTTATACACATGCGGCTATCGGCAATAATGCAAAAACTAAATCACTGGTCAAAAGAGAAATGTTTTTCTATGCTAAACCCCAGTTAAACGTGGTAGCTTATGATGCAACTATCGAAGGAAGTATGTTTAATAACAACAGCCCGGTAACTTTTAGTCAGAAACCTGTTGTATTTGCGCAGCAATTGGGGATAGATTACAGTGTAGATCGTTTTACTGCGGATTTTGGCGTTATATTTAAAACGAAGGAAATTAAAAGTACTGCAAGAGCACATCAGTGGGGATCAGTTACGGTATCTTACAGATTCAGGTAACCACCGAACGTAAATAAATTAATTTAGCCAGGCATCCATACCTGGCTTTTTTCTGTTCTCTTTTTTTACTGCAATTGATTTTTTGTCACTTTTCCTTCTCAGGATTACACTTTTCGGCGTGTGTGTCGGTTTTCTTTTCTTGTCTACATGAAGCCCGGTTTTCAGCAATGCCATCAATTTGATAATACTTTGCTCTTTGTTAACGAGCTGGCTTCTGTCTTCCTGAGACACTACATGAAGATTACCTTCTGTGTCAATCCGGTTTGCAAGGCGCTCTGCAAGCAATAATTTCTCTGCGGCAGTGAAAAATTCCGCAGACTCCACATGAAGGATCACTTCTACTTTACTGGAAACCTTGTTAACATTCTGGCCACCCTTACCCCCACTCCTGGAAGTTTTAAAGGTGAGCGATTTTACAAGTTCTTTTCTGTCTTTATACATAAGCGCAAAAATAATTCTTTTTCTTTAATAGTATTTTAAAAAAGCCTCAAAACAGTATATTTGCATCCATATGAGAAAAAATGTAGTTGTGGCCATTGATGGTTATTCTTCATGCGGTAAAAGTACGCTGGCAAAAGCATTAGCTAAAACATTAGGTTTTATCTATATTGATAGTGGTGCAATGTACAGAGCAGTGACTTTATATTTTATACGCAATCATACCAATGTGAGTGACGAGGCAGCAGTAACCGATGCCCTTCAGCACATTGAACTGAACTTCCATTCCAGAGATTATGAATCGCACATTACTTTAAATGGCGAAGAAGTTTCGGAGGAAATCAGACAAATGCCGGTTTCTGAAACTGTCAGTGAAATCTCAGCACTGAAACAGGTCCGTAAGGAAATGGTGAAACAGCAGCAGCGTATGGGTAAATCCAAGAACATTGTGATGGATGGCCGTGATATCGGTACTACTGTATTTCCGGATGCGCAGGTTAAACTTTTCATGACCGCAGACCCTAAAGTCAGAGCAGAAAGAAGATTCAAAGAATTACAAAGTAAAGGTGATACAACAACGTCTCTGGAAGATGTTTTTGAGAACCTTGCACACCGTGATTATGCAGATACCACAAGAAAAGAAAGCCCGCTTATCCGTGCTGAAGACGCTATCATTCTGGACAATACAGAAATTACGCCGGCAGAACAGCTTGAATTCGCATTAAATAAAGTTACCCCATACATTCCGCAACTGGCCTGAAAGCGGAATCCGGGGAATTAATGCCCGATTGTCATTCAAAATACATATTAAACAAGGCAAACTGTTCAAAATCAACAACATTTATTAAAAAATTCTTTCTTTAAAAATATTAATTTCTATCTTTGCAATCCCTAAAGGGAAAAGGAGATTAAATGATTAATGGCAAAAAAACAAGTAGCAGAAAAAGAATTAGAGGCTAAAAAAGCCGAATTACAAGGTGCAGACGCTCGTCTGACTGAAAAAGAAACCATTGAATCTGAAGCAGATTCATTGTCGATCGAACAGATCAAATCATCACTAGCAACACCAGATCAGGATTTTGACTGGGATGCAGACGATAAAGCTTTCGGAAAATACTCTGACGAAGACCGTAAAAAGTTTGAAGACATGTATACCGATACTTTCAATCAAATCAATCAAGGTGAAATTATCAGCGGTATTGTTGTATCAATCAACAATAAAGACGTTGTATTAAACGTAGGATTTAAATCTGACGGTTTAGTATCAACTTCTGAATTCCGTGATACACCTGATTTGAAAATCGGTGACACAGTTGATGTATTTGTTGAAGCTCCGGAAGACGCAAATGGTCAATTGATTTTATCTCGTAAAAGAGCTAAAACTCAGAGATCTTGGGAATCTATCAACGAAGCCCTTGACAATGACAGAATCATCAACGGATTTGTTAAAAGCCGTACTAAAGGTGGTCTTATCGTTGACATCATGGGTGTTGAAGCTTTCTTACCTGGTTCTCAGATCGACATCAAACCGATCCGTGATTACGATGTTTATGTAGGTAAAACAATGGAATTCAAAGTTGTGAAAATCAACCACGAATTTAAAAACGTTGTCGTATCACACAAAATCTTAATCGAAGACGATTTAGAAAGTCAAAAAGTTGAGATCGTATCTAAACTTGAAAAAGGTCAGGTATTAGAAGGTACTGTTAAAAACATTACTGACTTCGGTGTATTCATCGATTTAGGTGGTGTTGACGGTTTACTTCACATTACTGATATTTCATGGGGCCGCATAGAGCATCCAAAAGAAGTATTGAGCTTAGATGAGAAAATCAACGTTGTTGTTCTTGACTTTGATGACGAGAAAAAACGTATCGCATTAGGCTTAAAACAATTAACTCCACACCCATGGGAAAGTTTAGATACTAACCTTGTTGTTGGATCTAAAGTTAAAGGTAAAATCGTTACTGTAGCTGATTACGGTGCATTCTTAGAAATCATTCCTGGCGTTGAAGGTTTAATTCACGTTTCAGAAATGTCATGGTCTCAAAACTTACGCAGCCCACAGGAATTCTTGAAAGTTAGCGATGAAATCGAAGCTGAAGTATTAACTTTAGACAGAGACGAACGCAAAATGAGCTTAGGTATTAAGCAATTAACGCAAGATCCATGGCAAAATGTTGCTGAAAGATATCCTATCGGAAGCAAACATACTGCTGTAGTTAAAAACATGACTAACTTCGGTGTATTCGTGGAAATTGAAGAAGGTATTGATGGATTAATCCATATCTCTGATCTTTCATGGTCTAAAAAAGTTAACCACCCTAACGAATTCACTAAAGTTGGTGATACATTAGACGTAGTTGTTTTAGAATTAGACGTTGATAGCCGTAAATTAAGCTTAGGTCATAAACAATTAGAAGAAAACCCTTGGGATACTTTTGAAACTATCTTCACGTTAGATTCAATTCACCAGGGAACTGTTGTTAAAGTAACTGATAAAGGTGCTGTTATTGCTTTACCATATGGTGTAGAAGGATTCGTTCCAACTAAACACATGGCTAAAGAAGATGGTACTACTATCAAAGCTGAAGAAACTAATGATTTCAAAATCATTGAGTTTAACAAAGATGCTAAACGTATCGTTGTTTCTCACGCCCGTATCTGGGAAGAGGCTAAAGCTGAAGTTGCTGCTGAAGAAAGAGCTACTAAGAAAAAAGATGCTAAAGCTTCAAGCAATGCAGTTAAAAAAGTTAAAGATTCAGTTGAGAAATCAACTCTTGGTGATCTAGGTGTTCTTGCACAATTGAAAGAGCAAATGGAAGGCGAAGAAAGCAAAAACAAAGCTAAATAATCTTCAGGCTTATATAATAGAAAAGGGTGTCTTTTGTAAGACACCCTTTTTTTATACGGTAAATTTTCGAGGTCAGGTCCTATAATACAATATCCAATAAGATTACAGGAACTTAGCTTTCAATTCGGCTGTAGGCACCATACAGCTCTCCTCTCTGCCCCAGATCGAATATCTGCGTTTTGCGATCTGATTGTAAACGAAGTCGCGGATAAAAGCAGGAACGAGTATAAAAACATATAACAATGGCCAGCCGCCACTCAAATGCCTGGCAATACGTAACGCAGCCGTGGAACGTTGATAAACCCTTCCATTTTCCAACAGGATAATACTGCTGAGTTCACTGAGTGATAAACCAAATGGGCCGAGGTGCTGCTGAGTAATATCACTTTGTAAGGCAGCAAACCTGAAGCTGTCTTTTTTATCTCTTTTAATGACGAACTTAACAGAGCCTGCACATAAATTACAAACACCGTCAAAGAATATTATAGCATGCTGCATAGTGCAATTTAGTGAATTAGCAAGGGTTTGAGCGCTTTATAGCGTCTAATTAATAGTAACGGAAATCTGCATTAATAATTGCGAAATTGTTAGTCTCCTGAATTATATTCTTCGCCGGTCTATAAATCAGGCAATTAGCATTATTTTACAATTAAAACGCCGAAGCTCATTGAAATTAATTAAAATTGCGGGTACATAATTCAATCCGATTTTTTATATTTGCCTAATCAATTTGTCAATGCAAAAGAGAACCCTGCTAGACGGTAAAAAATTCCAAATCACAATTAAGAGACTTTGTCATCAATTAATTGAGAATCACAACGATTTTTCTAATACCGTACTCATTGGTATACAGCCCCGTGGCAGTTACTTCGCAGACAGAATCAAACAAGAACTTTCAGAAACCCTTAAAAACAAGAATATCAGAAAAGGTAATCTTGACATCACTTTCTTCAGAGATGACTTTAGAAGAAAGGACGGGCTTGTTTCCGCAAACAGCAATACTATAGACTTTATCATTGAAGACTGCAACGTCATTCTGATTGATGATGTACTCTGGACAGGCCGTACTATCAGGGCTGCACTGGATGCATTGCTTGCTTTTGGCAGACCGGCCAGAGTAGAACTATTGGTACTCATCGACAGGAGGTTTTCAAGACATGTACCTATTGAACCTGATTATATCGGGCAGCAGGTAGACAGTCTGGATTCCCAAATGGTAAAAGTGAGCTGGAAAGAGACAGAAGGAGAAGACAAAGTAATATTATTATCAGACCGAAATAAATAAAAAATGGCAGCAGAAAAACTATCAACACGACATCTTTTAGGCATTAAAGATATTACCCTGAATGATATTGAATTGATTTTTGAGACTGCGGATAATTTCAAGGGCGTCATTAACAGGACGATAAAAAAAGTCCCTTCATTGCGTGATATTACCATTGCGAATATCTTCTTCGAAAATTCAACACGAACAAAACTATCCTTCGAACTGGCAGAAAAGAGACTTTCTGCTGATGTGATCAATTTTGCAGCTTCCTCCTCTTCTGTAAGCAAGGGAGAAACACTGATTGACACGGTGAACAATATCCTGGCCATGAAAGTGGATATGGTAGTCATGAGGCACCCGTACGCAGGCGCAGGAGTCTTTCTGAGCAAACATATCAACGCGCAGATTGTAAACGCCGGAGACGGCGCGCATGAGCATCCTACGCAGGCATTGCTGGACGCTTACTCGATACGCGAGAAGTTAGGTGAGGTAAGAGGCAAGAAAGTTGTGATTGTCGGAGACATCCTGCATTCAAGAGTAGCCATCTCGAATATACTCTGCCTGCAAAAGCTGGGTGCAGAGGTGATGGTTTGCGGCCCGACTACGCTGATCCCAAAACATATCGCAAGTTTGGGCGTAAAGGTTGAACACGATCTGATCAAAGCACTCAACTGGTGCGACGTGGCCAATATGCTGCGTATTCAGCTCGAAAGACAGGACATCAAATACTTCCCTTCTTTAAGAGAATATGCCATGATGTACGGGCTGAACAAACAGATCCTGGATAACCTGGACAAAGAAATCATTGTCATGCACCCGGGCCCCATTAACAGAGGTGTGGAGATTACAAGTGATGTCGCTGACAGTAAACAATCGATTATTTTAGACCAGGTAGAAAATGGGGTAGCTATCCGAATGGCTGTACTTTATCTGCTTGCTTCTCAGAGAGATTAGTCTTCAGATCTTTTCTTTTATACCATTCCGGCCGAATTATCGTTAAACAGTGTTATCAACACTTGTTAACTTCTTATGTTAATAAGACACATTACAATAATTATATTAGCAGCAACCATATTTGAAATCATTGCAACTATCATGAGTTTATCGCGTTTTAAATCGTGGTAGCCCGGGTTAGTTTCATAACCGCTTAAAGAAATTAAACACCAATGAAGAAAAAATACTTTTTTATTCCGCTTTTATTAGCTGGTAACCTTACCGCAGGTTATGCGCAGGTAAGTGCGTTAGTAAACCTCAATAAAAACTATCAGACGGGCCTTGAATTGCTTCAAAACGAAAAGTATGTCGCAGCAGCCCAGCAATTCAGATTGGTTGAACAGCTAAGACAAAAACCAGGAACAGCTCAGGAAAGTAATGCTGAACTTTCTTTATTGAAAGAAAACGCAAAGTTTTATGCCGCTGTCTGTGCTTTGGAATTAGGTAACCGTGATGCGGAAAGCCTGTTTCAAACCTTCATTAAAGATTACCCTTTAAATCCGAATACTAAATTAGCTTACTTCCACGTAGGTAAATCTTACTTCGCACAAAAAAACTATCAGAAAGCACTGGACTGGTTTGAAAAAACTGATCCTTCTACCCTTTCTCAGAAACAAAGAACAGAATACCAGTTCAAACAAGCTTATTCTTATTTCGAACTGAAAAATATAGAAAAAGCAGAACCTTTATTTGAAGCAGTAAAAAAAGTTGACGGCCCTTTTCAGGAAAGTGCAACTTATTATTTCGCTTATATCAATTACCTGAATAAAGAATACAAAACAGCCCTGAGTAATTTTGAAAAACTGAAAGGTTCAAAAACTTACGAAGCAAGTTATCCTTATTATATCACTTCCATGTATTATCTGGATGAGCGTTATGATGATGTAATCAGCTACGCTGTTCCGGTATTAAAAAATACAAAGCAACAATTTGAAGCAGAAATGCTGAGTTTGATTGCAGCTTCTTATTTCGCTAAATCAGACTATAAAAATGCAGCGCTGTATTTCAGTGATTTTTATACCAAAAGCGGTAACACTAAAACAAAAAACAACCTCTTTATCTATCAGTACGGTTACTCCCTGTTCGAATTAGGAATGTACAGAGAATCTGTAGGTATATTAGAACAGTTAACTACAGATGATGTGTATCTGCAAAGTGGAATGCACACCTTAGGACGTGCTTTCATTAAATTGGGCGATAAATCAAAAGCAAGAAGCGCTTTCTTCAGAGCATCACGTCTTGAATTCGACAAAGTAACTCAGGAAGATGCCTGGATTAACTATGCGAGATTAAGTTATGAACTTGATTTCAATCAGCAGGCACTGGAATCTACACAGAGCTTCTTAAAGCAATTCCCATCTTCCCGTAAAATCAACGACGCTAAAACTTTATTAGGTGAAATTTTGCTGACCAGTAAAAACTACCAGGCTGCGATTGATATTTTAGAACCTATTCAGAATAAATCACCAGAAGCACTGGAAGCTTATCAAAAGGTATTATACTTCAGAGGTCTGGAATTCTATAATGAGCGTGCTTTCCCGAACGGACTTTCTATGTTCCAGCGTTCCAATGCAATTCCTAATGATCCGGAGATTCATGCTTTGAGTACTTACTGGATGGCAGAAGCCATGTACGAATTACGGAAGTACGGAGAAGCAGTCAGAACATTCGAAAAATTCCTTGCGATGCCTGACGCAGATAAAACCAAAGTGTACAACTTCGCGAATTATGCATTGGCATATGCAGCCTTCGAAGATGAAAAATATGCGAAAGCAGCCACTTATTTCGAACGCTTCCTGAATGGAAATGATAAAGACAAAAACACCGTAGTTGATGCAACTATGCGTTTAGCCGATTCATACTTTGTGAGCAAAAGTTATAGCAATGCCTTAACTTACTATAACAGAATCATCACCAACAAATCTACCGGAGAAGATTATGCTTTGTTCCAGAGAGGAATGATCCAGGGACTACAGGGACAGGATGATACCAAGATTGCTACAATGGGCAGCTTGTTACAACAATTCCCTTCTTCAAACTATGCAGATGATGCAGGTTTTGAAATTGCCTACACTTATTTCAATAAAGGTGACCTGGATAAATCAAAAACTGACCTGACTGCTTTAATCAGTAAATACCCAAACAGCAGTTATGTACCAAGAGCACTGGTTACTATCGGACTGGTACAATATAACCAGGATAAAGACGAAGAAGCACTGGCATCTTTCAAGAAAGTAATCAATGATTACGCGAGTACTGAAGAAGCCAAACAAGCTTTGGAATCTATCAAAAATATCTATGTAGACCGTGGCGATGCCAATGGCTTTATTGCTTATGCAAACACTACGCCTATCGGTAATTATACTGTAGCAGAGCAGGACAATATTGTTTTCTCAGCAGCCAAAAACACTTACCTGAAAGGCGATGCGCAAGGAACAGTAGAAAGTGTGAATGCTTACTTTGATAAGTATCCGAAATCGATACATGCCAAAGAAGCGAAGTTTATCAGAGCAGAATCGCTGGTAAAACTGAACCGTCCGGATGACGCAATTGCAGATTACGAATTCATTCTGAATGACTGGACAAGTGATTACACAGAACGCTCACTGGTTAGTATTTCTAAATTATTCTTAGCACAGAAGAAATACAATGAGGCGATTGTTTACCTGAAAAGACTGGAAACATCAGCAGATTACAAATCGCATTATTCTTTCGCTATCAACAACCTGCTTCAGGCTTATACAGCGTTGAATATGCCGGATGATATGCTGAAATATGTATTGCTGACCAAAGAATCTGACAAAGCTTCTGAAGAAGAAGTGAACAGTGCAGATCTGTATGCTGGTAAAGCTTACTTGTTAAAAGCAGATACAACAATGGCTGTAAAATCATTTGCCAATGTAGTCGCTAAAACAAAAACACTGGCAGCTGCTGAAGCAAAATATACATTGGCAGAAATTCAATATAATAAACATGACTATAAAACATCTCAGAAAACTTGTTTTGATTTAGTCAATAACATGCCTTCTTACGATTACTGGGTGGCAAAAGCGTTTATCCTGCTGGCAGATAATTATGTCGCATTAAAAGACAAACTGCAAGCGAAAAGTACGCTCTTAAGTATTATTGATAACTATGACGGTAAAGATGAAATTGTCGCTACTGCCAAAGAGAAATTAGAAAAAATTAAATAAGACAAAGCACCATGAGATTCAACAAATTATTATATACAACTGTTTTTTTACTGACTGCGGGTACATTGACCATTAAGGCTCAGGATAAAAAACCGACCGAGAAAAAACCAACTGAAAAGAAGACTACCGAGAAGAAAGCGACAGAAAAGAAAGTTGCGGATAAAAAGGTAGCCGATAAAAATGATGACGATAAACAAGTAACCGAAGAAATTGAAGTAGTAAGACCTTATAAGCCAATTCTGGCCGAAGCGGTTAAACTCAGAAGAAGCCCGGATTTGAACGATGTTAAAACTTACAAAGCACGTTTCAATTACAGCTTAACTGATAGAAAACTGGAGCTTAATTCTGACATTGATAAGTTATATGCACAAGAAGTTGCGGCAGAAAAACAAACAGAAATTGTCAATAACTATGTAAAAGGGGCTTTTGGTTCTGCCAGCACAGTTTTAGGTGAAGCTTATATCAATATGGGCCGTTCTGAAGATTTTCAGGCAGGTGGTTTTTTCAGACACTTCAGTCAGTCGGGAAAATTAAACGGACAGAAATTCAACCAGCAACAATTAAGTGTTTTCGGCCGCAGTATAGGTGAAAAAGCGATATTCAGCGGACGTATTAATTACGAGAGAAAAGGCCTTTATTTCTATGGTTATGATGAGACCAATCCATTAAGAAATCCAAATCCTGGAAAACAGTCTTTCAACTTTATTGAAGCAGAAGCTGAGGTTGTCAACAAACACAGTGAAGATGAAGATGCGCTAAGTTATGCAGCTAAAATAAATGGCTATATCTGGGGTGATCAGTTATCTGCCAGTGAAAACTCAGTTGTCATCAACGGTTATTTAAATAAAAGGATCAGCAGTTTCAACTTTGGTCTGGCTGCTTCGGGAGAGTTTGGAAATACGAAAGATGTATTGACCAGTGTAACTAACAATTTATTGCGTTTAAATCCATATATCCGTTTACAGGCCAGTGGAATTAAAATTACCGCAGGAATTAACTTCGTTCAGGAGTTTGGTACCGTTTCTAAATCGAGAATCTTCCCTGCTGTAACCGCAGACTTCACTATTATTCCTGATTACTTACAGATTTTTGGAGAGATCAAAGGAGACGTGAACAGAAATTCTATGAAAGAATTCACGGATGAAAACCCATTCCTGAATAGCAATATTGCCATTAAAAACTCTATTGAGAAACTAAGTTTCAGTGCAGGTATTAAAGGTACAGGTGGCCCTGGTTTTGGTTACAAAGCAAGAGTATACCGTAAGGAAATCACTGACATGCCACTTTTCGTGAACAACTTTACGGACTTCAACAAGTTTGATGTGATCTATGATTTCGGAACGATGAAATTATTAGGTTTAGAAGGTGAAGTTTCTGTACAGGTGAGCGATCAGTTAAAATGGACTGGTAAAATCAACGTAGAAGATTATAAACCAGCTTCAGAACAATATAGCTGGTTCAAACCTCAGTTACGTATAAGTTCAGACCTGTTGTATAATGTAACAGACAAATTAGGCTTTACTGCTGCTGTAGCTATTCAGGATGCCTCAAATGCAAAAATTTATAAAGCGGCACCAGGCGCTCCTTACACCATTCCTGACACAAATAACGAAACAGTAGTGAATGTGAAAGGTTATGTAGACTTAGGACTTGGTGCTAACTATAAGATCAACAACAAATTCTCAGCATTCGTTAAAGCAAATAACCTGTTAAATAAAGAATACAGCAGATACTTATATTACCAGGCGATTGGTGTAAATGTATTTGGTGGAATCAGTTATTCGTTCTAAGAGCCTGAAGGGATTTATCCAGCCAATTACAATTATAATTGGTTGATACGGAATTTAAATTTATTTTTACCAGAATGGATATCTTATCTTACCTCTCAGAACTTATTCAAACCCGTAAAACTGTAGGGGTTTCCGGACTGGGAACGCTCTATAAAAAGAAATTACCGGGAAGGTACGATGCCGAAACGCATTCATTCGTACCTCCCAGTTATATTATTGACTTTACGCCTGAAGTTAAGGAAGAGCTAATATTAGCCGAATTCATCAGTAAAAAAAGGAATGTATCAGTTGATACTGCCAACTACTTTATTGATGAATTCAGCACTGGTATTTTACAGCAATTAAATAATCAGCAGGAAGCCGATTTTGGAGAACTCGGGAAATTATATAAAGCTGATGATGAAGTACACTTTGAACCTGCTGAGAAACTGAATTACGGTTTTGATTTTTATGGTTTACCAGTTGTGAAAGCAGAGCAGGAACCTTCAGCCGAAGAGATCATGCCTGAAACACCATCAGTAGAAGAGGCTCCGGCTGCTGAGGAAGTATCTTCAGTTACTCCTGTTGAAGAAGAAACTCCGGCTGCTTCCGAAGAAGAAGCATTACCATTTGAAACGCCGGTTGTTCCCGATCAGACAGAAACTTCTGAAGAGGAAGAAACAGTTGTTCCTCCTGTAGAAGAACCAGCTGCTACAACAGAAGAAATAACTCCTGTTCAAGAAGAACAGACTACAGCTCCTGTAGAAGTTCCGGTAACTCCTGTAGAAACTCCTGTCACAGAAACAATTCCTCCGGTTACCCCGGTTCAGGAACCAGCCATAGAAACTGTTGTTCCTGATCACGAGAACTTTATTCCTGATAGTCCGGGTCAGCCACGCAAAGATGAAAAACAACTTCGCGCAGAAATTGAAGCCCTGAATTTCTACCGTTCTAAATCTCCGGTTGAAAAAGCTACGATTACTGAACAGGAAGAAGTGATCTGGAATATTAAAGATAATACTAAAACGACTGAGCCAGCTCCTTTTTACAATAAAAATGAAGAAATTTACACCCCTGAAGAAGAGGAAGAGCTGCCTAAAACTACCCCTTTATATTTAAAAATCATACTTGGTTTACTGATTTTAGTGATCATGATGATTGTTGCTTATATCGTGAAACCAGAATGGTTTAGCGGAATACTGGCGAATAGCCCTTTTGCAACTCCAAAAACGGAAGTACCAGTTAAGCGTCCGATACAGGAAAGATATAAATCTGACTCAATTACAACACCCCCAGATACCGCTAAAAAAACAACACCTTCCGTAACTCCTTCGGCCGCTGCTACTGCCGCTGCAAAGAAAGACTCAGTTGTGAAAAAAGCAGTTGCTCCAGTACGTGATACCGCTGTTGTTTATGAAATTATAGGCGCTTCCATGCACGATCAGAAAGAAGCAGACAGGTTTATTGAGCTGATGAAAAGAAGCGGTATTACTGCGAAAGTTGTCACCAATATGTCGGGAAAAAGACTAAAGATGAGTATTGCAACGTTAAAAGATGAGGAATCAGCCAAACTTGAATTGGAGAAACTATCAAAAAAACTAAAGATACCCGGAATATACATTTATAAAAACAAACAATAAATATGATCACTTTGCTACAGGTTGCTACAGATACAGTACACCATTTAACAGATACCGCCAACGCCGCAAACCAGGCTGTAGCTGCTGCACCTCAGGAACTTCACTTCTTTGATTTATTAATGAAGGGTGGCTGGGTTATGCTCCCACTTGCATTCCTTGCTTTTTCTGGTTTGGTAATCTTCGTAGAACGTTATCTGACTATCAGAAAATCTTCTAAAACAGAATCTAATCTGATGCTTCAGATCAAACAATATATCCACGAAGGCCGATTGGAAAACGCGATCGCTTTATGCAGAAATACGAATTCTCCTTTGGGCCGTATGCTGGAAAAAGGTCTTAGACGTATTGGCCGTCCGATCAAGGATATTGAAGCTGCAATTGAAAATGTAGGTAAACTGGAAGTCTCTAAATTAGAGAAGAATATCAGTATCTTAGGTATTATTGCAGGTATCGCACCCATGTTAGGATTCGTAGGAACGATTATCGGGGTAATTACAATTTTCCATGATGTATCTGTAAAAGGTGCTATTGAGATCGGAACTATATCTGGTGGTTTATATACTAAAATGATTACTTCAGCAACAGGTCTGATTGTAGGTATTATCGCATATGTATTATACCATATCCTGAATGCAATGGTAGAAAGGATCATCCTGAGAATGGAAACCGACGCATTAGAATTTATTGATCTATTAGAGGAACCAGGTAAATAATGAATCTACGCAAAAGAAATAAAGGAACTGTTGAGGTACACACTTCTGCGCTGAATGACATCATGTTTTTCCTGATGCTTTTCTTCCTGCTTGCTTCGGCAGCAGTGAATCCGCAGGTCGTAAAACTACTTCTTCCACGTTCTGAATCCGGACAGCAATCTGCTGCTCAGAAAACAGTGACGGTCTCTATTAATGATAATCTGACTTATTTTGTAGAGAAACAACCAGTCACACTGGATCAGATGAAAGCAAGTATTGAAACCTATCAAAAGGCATCTCCGGACCTGACAATTGTACTGTATGTTGCCAGAGGAGTTTCCATTGAGAATACTATGGCAGTGTTTGATGTAGCCAATCAGTTGAAACTGAAAGTTGTATTAGCTGTAGAACCAAAAAAATAATGACTTACCATAAAGAAGAAAATAATTATCCTAAAGCCGTAGCAATATCCACCGCGATCATGGCTGGTTTATTGATATTAAGCTTTTTTATTGCTATCGGGACTTTCAAACCTGTTGAAGAAGCAGGTATGGGCGGAATGGTAGTTAATTATGGTACTTCTGTAGAGGGAATGGGTACGGATTATACCAGTATCGAAGAACCTTCTGCCGATCCGGATGCAAACAAGCAGCTTCCTGACAAGGTAGTTCCGGAAAAAGTGGTTACGCCTGTCAAATCAGTAGAAAGTACAGATAAGGAAATCACTACACAAGACAACGAAGAAGCAGTAAGTATCAGTACCAAGAAAAACACTAAACCTTCTACCCCTGCTGTTGCGACTAAGGTTGTTGATAAACCAGCCAAACCCGCAGTCAATCAGAATGCACTTTATAAAGGTAAAGCCAATAAAGGAAATGGTCAGGGAGACGGGACCGGCACTACACCTGGTAATCAGGGTTCAGTGAACGGAGATCCGCTTGCCAACAACTATGGAGAAGGCGGTTCTGGTTTTGGAGGCACACCGATTGCTTTAAGACGTTTTACAAACCTGGTTACTCCTCAGGACAACGGCCAGAAAACGGGTAAAATAGCAGTCAGGATCAGTATTAATAAACAAGGGATCGTAGTTGATGCCACCCCTGGTGTAAGAGGAACAACCTTGCAGGATTTAGACCTTTGGGCAAAATGTAAAGCAGCTGTAATGGGTGCACGTCTCAACCAATCTGAATCAGCACCTGACCTTCAGGTAGGTGTGGTAGTTTTTAATTTTAAAGTGAAATAAAATCCGGTTTCTTTGATACTTTTGTACCCTTAGCAAATCATTTCAATGACTTATTTAGAGACCCTGGACTACCTGTACAGCAGACTTCCAATGTTTACCCGTATCGGTGCAGCAGCAATGAAAAAGGATTTACACAACACGATCGTGCTGTGTGAAAACCTGGGAAACCCTCAGGATAAATTTAAAACTATACACGTAGGCGGTACAAACGGGAAAGGTTCTACCTCCCATATGCTTGCGGCTATTTTACAGAAAGCTGGTTATAAAACCGGCTTATATACCTCTCCCCATTTAAAAGATTTCAGAGAAAGGATCAGAGTTAATGGTGAGATGATGACCGAGCGTTTCGTCATTGACTACACCGCACAGGAAAAAGACCTGATCGAATCTATCAGTCCTTCTTTTTTCGAGGTAACCGTTGCAATGGCATTCGCTTACTTCGAGGCAGAAAAAGTTGATGTAGCTATTATTGAAGTAGGCCTTGGCGGTCGAAAAGATTCTACAAATATCATTCATCCGGAATTATCAGTAATTACGAATATCAGTTTCGACCACACCAATTTATTAGGCAATACATTGTTTGAAATTGCTGGTCAGAAAGCAGGGATTATCAAACCGGGTGTACCCGCTGTAATCGGAGAAAGACAAGAAGAAATTGCACAGGTATTTATAGAGGAAGCCAAAGAAACAGCAAGTGAATTGGTTTTTGCCAATACTGAGCTGCGTGTTCAGGATACCGTGCGCGAAGGCAGACTACTCAAAACATCAGTCTATAAAAAAGATACCTGTCTGTTTAAAGATCTTGTAATGGATCTGAGCGGATTCTATCAGCTAAAAAACGTATTAACAGTCATACAATCCGTATTAACTTTAAATCAGAATGGCTTTGATATCCCTGATGAAGCCGTATACAGCGGTCTGGCCCATACCGTTGAAATCACTGGTTTACAAGGCAGATGGCAAACCCTTCAGGAAAATCCTTTAATTATTTGTGATACCGGGCATAATATTGCAGGTATCCAGGAAGTACTGGAAAATATCAATGCGACCGAATATCACAATTTACATATCGTAATTGGGATGCTGGGCGATAAGGATGTGACCAGTGTACTGGAAATGCTCCCGGCAAATGCAAAATACTACTTCTGTCAGCCTGATCTGGAAAGAGCAATGCCTGCACATCAGTTAGCAGAAGAAGCGGCAAAATTTATGTTACAAGGCCCTGTTTTCGAAACAGTAACCTTAGCTTTGAACGCAGCTAAAGCGACTGCCGAAGCCGATGATCTGATTTTTGTTGGCGGAAGTACCTTCGTGGTTGCAGAAGTTCTTTAAAGCTTATTCAAGCTTCATATCCTATAAAATAATGTAATAAATCCCTGATGAAGAAAACTTACCTGTTATTTACCGCACTCTGTTGTTTGTGCACAGTGACTTTAGCACAGAAAAAAACAAACAGTACAGGAACTTATCCTGCAACCATTGACCGCCCGAAACTTGTGATCGGATTAGTTGTCGATCAAATGCGCTGGGACTACCTTTACCGTTATTATGACAGATACTCAAACGGAGGTTTCAAACGTCTGATCAACGACGGCTTTTCAGCTGAAAATACATTCATCCCTTATACCCCTACTTATACTGCCGTTGGGCACTCTAGTATTTATACAGGTTCTGTACCTGCAATTACCGGAATTGTTGGCAATGACTGGTATGACCCGCAATTAAACAGAAACGTTTACTGTACAGAAGATACTTCAGTAGTTTCTGTAGGCTCAACCACCAGAGCAGGTATGATGTCGCCTAAAAATTTATTAAGCAGTACCATCACAGATGAACTGCGTCTGGCTACAAATTTCAAAGGTAAAGTAATCGGTATTTCCTTAAAAGACCGTGGATCAATCCTTCCGGCTGGTCATACCCCAAATGGCGCTTACTGGTACGACGGACAAACCGGCGACTGGATTACCAGTACTTATTACATGTCTCAGCTTCCAGCCTGGGTACAGGATTACAATAAGCTGAAAATGGCCAACAAATATTATGAGCAAAACTGGAATACACTTTATCCAATTGAAAGCTATACACAAAGCACAGCTGATAATAAAGACTATGAAGGCAAAACCAAAGGAGAACAAACGCCAACTTTCCCTCACCCTTTAAAACTATACGCAGGCAAGAACTATGACATGATCAGAAGTACTCCTTACGGAAATACAATTACACTTGACCTTGCCAAAGTAGCGATCAGGGCAGAAGATCTGGGTCAGGATAACATTACCGATTTCTTAGCAGTAAGCTGTTCTTCGACTGATTATATAGGTCATCAATACGGGCCGAATTCAATCGAGGCAGAAGATACTTACCTGCGTCTGGACAAAGATCTGGAAGACTTTTTCAATTATCTGGATAAAACAGTAGGTAAAGGAAATTATCTTTTATTCCTTTCAGCAGATCATGGTGCAGCACACGTTCCTGGATTTATGAAAGAAAATAAACTGCCAGGTGGCGTAGTAGATGATAAAGCTATTGTAACCAGTTTGAATACCTATCTGGAAAGCAAATTTAAGATTAAAAAGCCTGTGTTGTTAGCTATGAACAACCAGATTATCTTCAACCACCAGAACCCGGATTTCAAACAAATCGATTTCACAGCGATGAAATCTGCTTCTATTGAGTATTTAAGGACGCTTGAAGGATTCGCTGATGCTGTAGACTTAGCCCGTATTTCGGAAAGCACATTGACTGCTGTCCAAAAACAAATGATTACTAACGGATACAATGCACGTCGCAGCGGAGATATCTATTTCATTTTACAGCCAAACTGGTTTGACGGTGGAAAAACAGGAACCACACATGGTGCATGGAATCCATACGATGCACATATCCCGCTTGTTTTTATGGGCTGGAATGTCAAGCCCGGAAAAACCAATCAAACACATCACATGACAGATATTGCAGCTACCATAGCAGCAATGCTTCATATTCAAATGCCAAGCGGCTGTGTAGGGGAACCTATTACAGAGCTTACGCATCAATAAAATAACAAGACAAACGCTCTCCGCACTCATAATTTGAAAAAATTGTGTAAGTCCAGCCAGGGTTTGTCTTTTTTTGTGCCTTATATATTTTAAAAGCTAACAGATCAGCAGTTATATATTATTTTGACTTTCAATAATCAAACTTGCTATATAGTTTTTATTAACTTTACTGACCAAATATAATTTCTTTAATGGAACCAATTAAGAGCTACGTACCCAAAAATAAAATTCGTTTTGTAACAGCAGCGGCCCTTTTCGACGGACACGATGCAACGATAAATATCATGCGCCGTATTCTGCAATCTTCAGGAGCGGAAGTTATCCATCTCGGTCACAACAGATCTGTAGAGGAAGTTGTCAACTGTGCGATCCAGGAAGATGTCCAAGGTATAGCTATGACCTCCTATCAGGGCGGGCACCTTGAATATTTCAAATACATGTATGATCTGCTCCAGGAAAAAGGAGCTACAAAGATCAAGATATTTGCAGGTGGAGGTGGCGTGATTTTACCTGTCGAAATTGCCGAACTGCAAGCTTACGGGATTACCCGGATCTACTCTCCTGACGATGGCCGGACAATGGGCTTACAGGGAATGATCAATAATATGCTGGAGCAAACTGATTTCATTACGACCAAATCGATTACCAATGAATTGGAGATGATTCCCCGCAAAGAGGTGAGAAGTATTGCTTCTGCAATTACTGTAGCTGAAAATGATCCTGTGGGTGCGCAAACATTCGTCAATGAATTGAAAGTGCTGACCAGCAAAAGCCAGGCCCCTGTATTAGGGATTACCGGTACTGGTGGTTCCGGAAAGTCTTCACTGGTAGATGAACTGGTGAGACGTTTCCTGATGGAAGTCAAGGATAAAACTTTAGCGATTATCTCTGTTGACCCTTCCAAGCGAAAAACAGGCGGTGCATTACTTGGTGACCGGATCAGGATGAATGCTATTAATAATCCAAGGATTTATATGCGCTCACTGGCCACAAGACAGGCCAATTTAGCTTTATCTGTCAATGTACAGGAAAGCATTGATATCTGTAAAGCTGCCGGTTATGATATGATCATTGTCGAAACCTCTGGTATTGGCCAGTCTGATACAGAAATCACAGAGCATTGCGACGTTTCCTTATATGTGATGACACCGGAATTTGGTGCAGCAACACAATTGGAGAAAATTGACATGCTTGACTTTGCCGATTTGGTAGCTATTAACAAGTTTGATAAACGCGGAGCCTTAGACGCTTTGCGTGATGTCCGCAAACAATATAAAAGGAATCATAACCTGTTTGAAGCGAAAGATGATACCATTCCAGTATTTGGTACGATGGCTTCTCAGTTCAATGATCCCGGAATGAACAACCTGTTTACTGCCCTGATGGCGAAGATTAAAGAACGCACTGGAACAGATTTCAAAGCAAGGATGCTGATGACAGCAGGTCAATCAGAGAAAATCTACATTATTCCACCAGACCGTTCAAGATATCTGGCAGAAATTGCAGAATCAAGCCAGGCTTATAATGAATGGGTTGACCTTCAAAGCGGTATTGCCAGAAAGCTTTATCAGCTGAGTGGTGTCCTGGAGCTTTGTGAAGACGAAAAGTCTACAAAGAAAGGGAAAGATACAGAACCTTTAAAAACTTCACTGAAGGACATCTATAATCACTTAGAGGAACAATTAGATGGACAATGCCGCAGGTTATTGCGAGAATGGCCAGAAACTGTTCAAAAATATAAAGAAGAATACTTTGTATATAAAGTCAGGGATAAGGAAATTAAACAACCATTATTCTATGAATCTTTATCACAGCTTAAAATCCCTAAAGTTTCTCTGCCAAGATATAAAGACTGGGGAGATATCCTGCGCTGGTTATTAACAGAAAATGTACCTGGTGAATTCCCTTATGCAGCAGGTGTATTTCCACTGAAACGTGATGGAGAAGACCCAACCAGAATGTTTGCCGGAGAAGGCGGCCCGGAAAGAACCAACAAACGTTTCCACTATGTATCCCTTGGACAACCTGCACACCGTTTATCCACTGCATTTGACTCGGTAACCCTGTATGGTGAAGATCCGCATATCAGACCGGATATTTATGGTAAAATAGGGAATTCAGGGGTCAGTATTGCGACACTGGATGATGCGAAGAAATTGTATTCAGGTTTCGATCTGTGTGCTTCATCGACCTCTGTTTCCATGACAATTAATGGCCCTGCCCCTATGTTGTTAGGCTTCTTTATGAATGTGGCCATTGATCAGCAATGCGAAAAATACATTATCGAACATGAACTGTTAGACGAGGTTAAAGAGAAGATAACTCAAATCTATAAAGAAAAGAAAATTAAAAGACCTGTTTACAGTGGTGTTTTGCCGGAAGGTAATAATGGACTTGGTTTATTACTGCTGGGCGTAACAGGTGACCAGGTTTTACCAGCCGATGTTTATGCTAAAATTCGTGCCTATGCGATTAGTACTGTTCGCGGTACAGTACAAGCAGATATTCTTAAAGAAGACCAGGCACAAAATACCTGTATCTTCTCTACAGAGTTTGCGCTGAGGATGATGGGGGATATTCAGAAATACTTTATTGATGAGAAAGTAAGAAATTTCTATTCTGTTTCTATCTCAGGATATCACATTGCCGAGGCCGGTGCGAACCCAATATCTCAACTGGCTTTTACTTTAAGTAACGGGTTTACTTTTGTAGAATACTACCTGAGCAGAGGCATGCACATCGATGATTTTGCGCCTAACTTATCTTTCTTCTTCTCTAATGGAATAGATCCTGAATATGCGGTAATAGGCCGCGTAGCCAGACGTATCTGGGCGAAGGCGATCAAGAACAAGTATAAAGGAAATGACCGTTCACAGAAGCTTAAATATCATATTCAGACTTCAGGCAGATCTTTGCATGCGCAGGAAATTGATTTCAATGATATCAGAACTACGTTACAGGCCTTATATGCGATCTATGACAACTGTAATTCACTGCATACCAATGCTTATGATGAGGCGATTACCACACCAACAGAAGATTCTGTAAGAAGGGCAATGGCGATCCAGCTGATCATTAACAGAGAATTAGGATTAGCTAAGAATGAAAATCCATTACAAGGTGCCTTTATTATTGAAGACTTAACAGATTTGGTGGAAGAGGCTGTATTAGCTGAATTTAAAAGGATCAATGACCGCGGTGGTGTTTTAGGAGCAATGGAAACTATGTATCAGCGTGGTAAGATCCAGGAAGAAAGTTTGTATTATGAAACCTTGAAACATAACGGAGAGTATCCGATTGTAGGTGTAAATACATTCTTAAATAAAAACGGATCACCAACAGTTGTTCCCGGCGAAATTATCCGGGCAACGGAAGAAGAGAAACAATTTCAGATTGCTGCTTTGGATGAATTCCAAAAAAGGAATGCAGACCATACAGTAGCAGCATTGAAGGAATTACAAAAGATAGCCATTACCGGAGGAAATACCTTCGAAGCTTTAATGGAAGCTTGCAAAATTTGTTCCCTTGGACAGATTTCCAATGCCTTGTATGAGGTAGGCGGACAATACAGAAGAAATATGTAATAAAAAAGCGCCTGTATTTAAATGATACAGGCGCTTCATAAAGTTTAACAGCTGTTAATTAAGCTTGAATTTTTCCCATGGCCCGGCAACTGCATTTTTGCAGGTCATTGCCTGAAGTCCATTTTCTGAAGAAATGAACTTACCATTACTTCCCATAAAAGTTACCTCGCCAGCCAGATTCTTCGTGTAAGTAAACTGCTCCCAGATACCAATTGCAGTCCGTTTACAAGTAATACTCCCTGCGCCATTTTCTGAGGATACATATTTACCATTATTCATTAATGCAACTTTGCCATTGCCAGCATTTACGATTGTAAATAACTCCCATCCACCAGCTACTTTATTCACACAATTCATTGGATTAACGCCGTTTTGACTACTTACATAAGCACCATTTGAGCCCATGATACTTACAGTCTGACCAAATGGTGGTAAATAAACCTGGCCACCACCTTTGACAGGCTCAGTAGGTCTGTTTGGGGTAAGCGGGATAATCCCTTTTAGCATCTTGCCGCCATCATTAGTAAGCCTCAGGTAATAATCAGAAGAACAAACTACACCATCTTCATCCAGCCCCAGAAACTTTGAACCCGCCGGCACCATAAAATTATTTTCAGCAGTTTTAGCAATTTGATTCCCTTCATTAAACTCATCGAACATGGAGATGTATATTCCCTGTACGCCACCTTTAACCCTGTTATAAAACTGTCTCCACATAAATTCACCGTGCTGACGCTGACGCTCCTGTAAATCACCAGGTAATATGCAAGCCTGATAATCAATACCATTTGCATCACAGTAAGCCTGATCACCCATCACAGTATTTTGATAGAATCTATCTTCATCTTCAATAGTACCTATATTTCCAATCATCCAGGGCGTAATCATATTCAGTGCTTTATAAACGGCTTCAAAACCTGGACGGTGTTCATTTTCACTTCTCCAGCGACCTGGCACTCCACCGATTACATAACAACCTTTACTTTTGAACCAGTTGACTACATCCAGACATTCTTCCGCCGAAAACGGGCGGCTATTGTCTTTAAACCCCAATCCCCAAATACAAACAACAGGTTTACCATTTTGAACAGCATACGCTGAGGAAGAAGTATACGCAGACATTTTATTATTCCAGTCTGCTTTAATTTGTGTTGACATGCCATCCCAGCCACTTACATCATACATAATGTAGAACTTACGATGGTGAGCCTCAGCAGCAGTTTTTACTTTTGCAGTTATTGCATCACGCATAGGCCCTTCACCACCGGCAGGATTAAAGCGTTGAAGCGCTGCAACATCAATACCGTTCTCTTCCATCCAGCGGAAATGAGTGTCCATGGTTTGATCTGTATAAGATGAAAATAACTTTGCCGGCTGACCATTGTTCAGGTTGGGGAAACCAGTCTGGAAGGAAGTAGTAAACTCGCGCATATCAGGCCACGACTTAATTCCAATACTACTGGCCTCACCAGTAGGAAAATTATTACCCTGAGCCCAGTGCCACCAGAAAAAGCTAAATGGTGAGCCATCACCTGCACAGGAAAACCATCCCTGGTATCCGACTGTAATTTTACCCACAACGTCACCTGGGGCAGAGTGTACAATTGCATGATTAACTTTGGAATCAGCAATACCAGATTCAGGATCAGGCATCGTGTTTTTAGAACAGGCAGAAAGAAAAACAGCTGCGGCAATTAAGTAACGTTTCATGTTTAATTTTGCGTTTTAAATAGTATAGAAGATATGGATTAATCAAATAAGACATTTGACGACATAAATATATACAACAAGAAAATAACATAAAAACATAATTCTTATATAGACAAATAGTTAATCTATAAACAATAACATAAATTCACTTAAATAAAAAATTAGCATAAAAGAGCCGTATAATAAGAAAGGCCCGGATAATCCGGGCCTTTCTTATTATACGATGTTCTTCTACGGTTAGTATCGGAATTATTTTGTTTTTAGCATTAAGCGTGTATCCAGCTGAATTTGTAATCCATTGTTGGAGTCTTCATTCTCTCTGCAACACGTAATAAGCGGCTTGGCAGAGCCATGATATAATCACGGGCTTTTTCACCTGCTTCATTCAGGTCTTGCATACTTTCTATTTTCCACTCTACAATAAGCTGCTGCATGATCTCCACATAGTCAACTGCTGTGTAAACACCCAGGCGTTGTGCAGCATCAGTAAAGTGACCGAAAGTCTGTCCCATTTTCATCCCCATTTCTCTCAGGAAGTGAGCAGGCATAACAATCTTCATCCGCATCATATCTTCGAAAGCAATCATAGCTTCACTAGGATCTACTTCAAAGATTTTAGACATAAAGTCTTTATAAGCCTTGGCGTGCCTTGCTTCATCAGAGGCAATGACACCACAGATTTTGGAAAGTAAAGTATCACCGTCTTTTTTAGCTAAAGAAGCTACTCTGCGGTGAGATACATTTGTTGCAAGTTCCTGAAAACTTGTATAAATAAAGTTACGGTAAGGATCATGTCCAGTACCAATGTCAAAACCATCAGCAATCAGATATTGCGTAGAGATTTCCATTTGGCGCATATCAACACGACCTGATAAATAAAGGTATCTGTTTAACAAATCTCCATGTCTGTTCTCTTCAGCAGTCCAGTGACGTACCCATTTCATCCAACCACCCTGTTCATTTCTTGAAATACCATCAACCATGGATAACCATGATTCATAAGTAGGTAAAGCTTCTTCTGTAATAGTATCGCCAATTAGCACGGCAACAAGATCGTATGAAAGGTCATTTGCAGTTTCGCGAAGGGATTTTATGTCTTGAATAAAAGTATCACTGGTAGAAACAGGCAAAAAATCAGTTGGCTGCCAATTAGTATCAATCGGTTTCAGGTAAGTATCCATCATATCAAGCATATATTGCTCAATGTGAAGCATTACTTCCCGTCTTTTTTCAGCAAAAAAACTCATTATATGTGTGTTTTAGTTTAACACCAAAGATAACCAAAATTATTTCATAATGCCTTTCTGACACCATTTAATAGCAGATTAAGCTTAAAAAATGTTATTGCATAAGGTTAAATTATTAAAGAATTTCGTGGATCTGTTCATACAACGTATGAAAGGGTCTGATTGTTATAAAAAAAGGTTATAAATGCATTTAGAAATGTCCTATAACAAGAAAAGCCTGTAGTTTCCTACAGGCTTTCTTTAAGATTTGGCACCGACCTACTCTCCCACGTGTTACCGCAGTACCATC